>JAJRAH010000122.1 GCA_028679985.1 Methanomassiliicoccales archaeon | reverse complement strand
GAGGCCCTCGTCCTCCATTATTCTGCCACACTTCTTGAGCCCCCTCGCCACTGCTTTCGTTGCGGTCTTCTTGCTCTTCCCCGAATATGATGCGGCATGAATGACGATGACCCATGCTCCCATCATATCTCCGATCCTCGCTGCCTTCAAGACCCACTCCGTGCTTTTGTTCACGGTCGCCCTGTTGACCGAGTTGAAGTTGATGTAATAGGGGGCGTGGGCGCTGAGCAGCACGCCTAGCTCCCTAGCCTTCGAACCGATGCTTCTCGCCTTGTTCTCCTCCATTCTCGCTTGACGAACGAACTGCACTTCCAGAGCGTTCAACCCCATCTTTCCGATTCTCTCCACCGCATCGATGGGATTCCTGCTCCCGATCGGATATCCTGCGGGACCGACGTAGAACACGATACGATTGATGCACCTGGTGACTAATAACTCTTCACGGGAGGCTGCCTGCACGATTGTCACGCACGTGCTCGAAAAGGGGTCAATGCAGCAGTCTGCAAAGGTTATCTATCCGGGAAGATGTTCTATGTGAATGGGGGCAGGATGTGAGGATAGAGCCGGTACTGATCGAGAAACCCTCTGATGCGAACGTCATAGTAGGCCAGTCTCACTTTATCAAGACTGCCGAGGATCTCTACGAGACAATGGTCAATGCCGTTCCAGGAATCAAGTTCGGGATCGCCTTCTGCGAAGCCTCCTCGGACAGGCTGGTCAGGGTGGAGGGCAACGACGATGAGCTCAAGGAATGCGCTGCGAAGAACGCAGTGCAGATTGGCGCTGGTCACACGTTCGTCGTGGTAATCAAGAATGCCTATCCAATCAATGTCCTCAAGAGCATAAGGGACGTGCCTGAGGTCTGCGGCGTCTTCTGCGCAACCGCGAACGACGTGGAAGTGCTCATTGCAGAGACGGAGAGGGGACGTGGGATCGTCGGGGTGATTGACGGACAGACGCCGCTTGGAGTTGAGAAGGATGAGGATCTCAAGAAAAGGAGAGAACTGCTCCGCAGGTTCGGCTACAAGCGCTAGAGTCATAAAAGAGAACCTTGACGAGTATGACGTTTCGGCGAAGTACTACGACATCTGGACCGAGGATCTAGTAGATGATATGGCCTTCTACGAGCAGCTGGCCGAGACAACTGGATCTCCGATACTGGAATGCATGTGCGGGACCGGCAGACTGCTAATCCCGCTGGCGAAGAAGAAGCAGAAGGTCACAGGAGTCGACAGGAGCACGGCGATGCTCGACTGCCTTACCGCCAAACTGGACCTCCTTGACGATGAGACCCAAAGCAGGATCGACGTGATTCATGACGACGTCAGGACTTTCAAAACGAAAGAGCGGTTCAAACTGGCGATAATCCCGTTCAACTCCTTCCTGCATCTTCTTGAAACGGAGGACCAAGAATCCGCGCTGAACAACATACGGAAACATCTTTCCAGAGACGGGTTGCTGAGCATGAGCGTCTTCAACCCGAAGCTCGACAGAGCGGAGAGAGTGGTCCGACATGACGGGACGAAGTTGACCGCGCAAGGCGAGATCATATCGAAGTTCGAATGCCAGACTTTTGATCAGCCATCCCAGCGCACGACAGTTCACTTCTTCTACGATATCTCGAGGCAGGACCGTCAGCTCAGGAGGGTTACGACTACGTTCACGCTCAGGTACCTGTTCCACAGAGAGGCGATGGATCTGCTGATGCGATGCGGGTTCGACGTTCTGGAAGTATACGGCGACTACGACTTCAGCCCTTTCAAGAAGACGAGCGACTTCATGATCTTCGTGGCAAGGAAGGCTAGATGATTTTCGATGACCTGAACCTTGACCTGACCCTCGGGTGCGGCCAGGTCTTCAGGTGGAGAAAAGAGCACGGCTGGTGGAAAGGGGTCCTGGCGGGCCGCGTCGTTAGGTTGAGACAGCAAGGGTCAAGGGTTGATGTCGTCGGAGGAGTGGCGGATGACGCCCTCCTCTCTTACTTCAGATCGGACGACGATCTCGACGATATCGTGCAGGAGATCTCGAAAGACGGCTTCGTAGAGAAGCTCGTCAAGAATTACAAGGGGCTCAGACTGATCAGGCAGGATCCGTGGGAATGCGCCGCGTCCTACACTCTTGCGACCTTCGCGAGCATACCCAGAATCGAGGGCATGATCGAGAACATCTGCAGAGCATTCGGTGATGAGATCTCGGACGGCGTGTACTCGTTCCCGCGACCAGAGGAGATACTGAGTAACGCGGATAAGGCGTCGCACTGCAATCTCGGTTTTCGTTGTCGCAGGTTCGTGGACTTCGCGAGAAGGGTGTGCGATGCTGATCTGGATTTCGAGCGACTGAGAAGGGTGCGATACGAGGAGTGCGTTAGGACACTCAAGCAGTTCGAAGGGATCGGGGATAAGGTTGCGGACTGCATCGCCCTCTTCAGCCTCGATCACCTGGAAGCGTTTCCGATAGACGTCCGGATTCGGCGGGCGATGGAGAACCGATACGGAATGAGAGGAAGCTACAGAGAAATAAGCGAGTGCGCCAGGACGTACTTCGGAAGATACGCCGGATACGCGCAAGAATACATTTACCTGTCAGAGGACAAGAATCAGAAAGACGCTTGAAAGAGACCTCATTCCATCTGGGGGCAGACGCACAGTGGTGCTTTCAGACCAGTACGTGTCTCGTAGATTGAGACGAGCATTCCGCTCTTCTTGACCATCTCGCAGATCCTGCATGTCTCGGTTACGATATCGGATCCATTGATGATCCTGGACGCGGCGCGTTCGACTTCTTTCCTGAAATCATCGTATTTCCCGCTAGCTTCCATCTCCCTGCTTGTGCCACGTTTGGACTTCAAGTATTGAGAAATCGCAGCGTCTGTCACCCCGAACCGCCTAGCTACCTCAGCCTGGGTAAGGCCGTGCTTCTCCACCAGCTCCCTCGCCAACTCCCGACGTATGGAAGGAAGGACATACCACACGATCAATTCGCATGGAATCTTCATGCAGATAGAGTAGGACTTAACGATATTAAAAGGTTATAATCCGAGCAACGTAGACGCCGAAAGAGTCACCGATCCAGCGACTTCCATCAAATTCGGTCAGCTCCCGCCGTGGCTCCTCGAGTCGCAAGGAAAGCGCTGAGCCTGATGGCAGGGGACAACAGATTCTTAAGTCAGAAGAGATGTTATCGTTCGGCCCAAAGAGGATACTAAGCGGTGATCTGATGCCAATCGATGAAGTTGTGGTCACGAAGAGAATCGTTGAGCGGTTTTCGAGGGAGTTCCTCGAGAACTTGGACGTTGACGTTGTGATTGCTGGTGCAGGGCCTTCCTCCTTGACCGCGGCGCGCTACCTTGCGAAGGCGGGGAGAAGAGTGGTCATATTCGAGAGGAAGCTGAGCCCCGGAGGAGGCATGTGGGGTGGCGGGATGACCTTTCCAGTCATCGTCGTGCAGGAGGAGTCCAAGTTCATTCTCGAGGAGATCGGGGTGGACCTCACCGATGAGGGGTCTGGATATTACACCGCCGACTCCATCGAAGCCTCCGCGAAGCTCATCGCGTCTGCGATCGACGCCGGCGCATCACTGTACAATGCCATGACTGTCGAGGACGTCATGATACGCGATTCGAAGCTGACCGGCGTGGTCATAAACTGGAGCGCCGTCAACGTTGCTGGCCTGCATGTCGATCCCGTCACGGTGAGATCGAAGTACGTCATCGACGCGACCGGTCATGCGGCCGAGGTCTGCAAAGTCGTGCAGGCAAAGGCCGGGAAGCTCAGAACCCCGTCCGGCAGGATAGAGGGGGAGAGGAGCATGTGGGCCGAGGTGGGAGAGAAGATGACCGTCAAGAACACGGTCGAGGTCTTCCCGAACCTCTATGTGACCGGCATGGCGTGCAACGCCGTGATGGGCGCCCCAAGAATGGGCCCGATATTCGGGGGCATGCTGCTCTCGGGTAAGAGAGTCGCTGAGCTGATACTGAAGCGGAAGAAGTGAATCAGGTCTCTCCCGGGTGGGTCTTTTCGTAGAACTCCTGGACCTCCCAGTCCGGGATGGTTTGCCCCCCGATCTTCCTCAGCGTAAGACCCATCGCCCTGAGGTACTGGTTCAGAACCGCTCTGGCCTCTCGCTCACCGACGAATTCGCTGATGTATATGTCCTTGCCCCTCGATCTGCTCTTGAATGCGCCGATGATCTCGTGCCCCTTGAAGATCACGGAGCTCTGACCGTATCTACCTCTCATCAGAGGCAGGAGATATGATTGGAGGGTATCGTCTGTCGTGAGCACGAAACTCTCCCCGACATCCCTGCCGATCCTCTCCAAGTCCTCCCTGAGAGTCCATCGGAGAGTCTCATCGCCCTCGAGGAAGTATCCTTTGACCAGCAGACCCTCCTTCTCAAGCCTCGCAAGGATCTCTCTTACCTCCTTCATCGGCATCCGATACTTGATAAAGCGGACTATTTCCTCGGCAGCGAACATGCCGTAGTTGCGGAAGAGCAATCGGAACAACTCAATTCGAGCTTCTTCAGTACTCAACTCAGGATTCGGAACGAGACAAACGGTCCTCGATCGGTCATAATAGACTGCCGATCCCATATACAGCTCGCGAAGTGCCTCGTGCGTCCTGCCGCGGCCGACGGGAGACAGCGCGTAGAGCTCTTCCCTCGGGATCTTCCTGCGGTCTTCGAGAATCCTCATGAGCGAGTTCATATCATCGCTCATCCGTACATTCTTGGCCTTGCGATACAAGCTGGCGTGTTCCAAGTCAGTGTAGGTCAGGTACTCAGGAATCGCCTGCACGCGGACCACCATCCCCTGCTCCAGAAGTTTCTTGAGAGGGACCTTGACTTTGCAGCGAAGATAGGCGGCGGAATCGGACCTGAACCCGCCCGTCGCCTTGATACCTTCCAGGATGTTGTCGTACCTCTTCCTCTCGGGAATGCCCTGGTGCCAGAAGACGTATGAAAGAATGTCTTCCTCCGAGAACGATCTTGGGACGAATTCCCCTTTGATGAAGGCCTCACCGATGCGATGGAATCCCGAACGAGTGAGCACGTCGGCGATGCTTTCCTCGACTTCTCCGACACCCTTTCCGAGGACTTCCTTGATCCGAAGGATGTCGTAACCGAGCATCCTGTAGAAGCCCATCATTCCGTCGAGCGCTACAAGAGCCTCTGGCAGAAGAGAACTGTTCTCAAGATCTAGGCCTCGCACTTCTACGCATCCGCTCATGTTCCATTTCTCGATTGCACCTACGAGGACCCCGTCCGACATGATCGGATATATCAGTCTGTCCCCATATCTCGACGCGATCTCGGACCGGAGCGGTAGAACGTCCGGATCGAACAGTGAGAGCACCCGCAGCTTCCTTTCGGATTCCTGGGGGGATAGAAGATCGTCGATCTCGTCAGCCATGACATACATCTCGACCCTGCCTTCCCCTACGGATATGGTCCTCACGTCAAGCGATTGCATTCTCTCGCGGACCTCCTCCAGCGAGAACCCCGTGTGTGCCGTCACCGCAAACATCGGCACGGGTCCGAACGCCCTGACGAACCTCCGGACCACCTCCAGTCTTGAATCCCCTTCATACTCCGGCGCATCATACGCCTCGTAAATGTTCTCCCGCGACCACTCCTCCCTGTGCCCGTATCTCCTGACTACGTACATGTTGCGATCAAGCCAGTCAAGAATGGATTTCAGTCTCTCCTTGGCAATGCCCGTGATCTTGCGCAGCTGGAACAGTCCCAAACCGTCGCTTTGTCGGATGCGATCAAGGATTCTCTCCTCGGGAGCGGTTGGATCGGAGATCCGATAGGCGGACACGTACATCGGAGCATCCTCGGCCAGGACATAGCGGACCCGCCCCCGGAGGAACCTTCCGAGGAGCACCTTCCCGCTCCTCCTGAGCCGCTCCCAGTCATCGATACT
>JAJRAH010000121.1 GCA_028679985.1 Methanomassiliicoccales archaeon | reverse complement strand
TCAGATGCGAGGGTAGCCAAGCCTGGTCAATGATGATTTTGAACGAATCATCGGCCAATGGCGACAGACTCAAGATCTGTTCCTGCAGAGGTCCGCCGGTTCAAATCCGGCCCCTCGCACTTTGAATCCGTGCTAGACTCCAAGAACAAGGAATAGAGAAGGGGAAAAGACCCCCGAAATGGTTTCTTCACTCACCTTTCAGGCTACTGCACGCAGCTACGGTCAGTATCCGCCTTCAGGTTGATTGTTGATCCAGTCAGCAAGGTTCTTCGCAGCGGTGAAGTTGTTGTGCGTGTACCAGTGCAGGATGTCATCCATGGCATCGGCAATTGTCATGTCGTCGCCGATCGGCATGTCGACGCATCCGTTGAGGTAATCAGCACCCTGCCATTGGATCGTCAGCAGCAAGGCCAGGATCATCTTCTGCGCCTTCAGCTCCATGTTGTCGCTGTTGTCAGGAAGCTTCAGTATGTTGTAGGCCTTGAGTGCTTTCTCGTAGTTGCTTCCTGTGAACTTCAGGAAGTCGAGATCGTACGCGTCACCGAACTGGGTATCGATGTTGTTCAGATAGGTGATTATCTGCGACAACGGCACTTGAATTCCCTTGCCGTTGACCATCCCGATCTGCTTTCCAACATTGTTCTTCCAGAATCCTGGGGTGTAGCCCTTGGGATAGTAACAGCACCATTCGACCGCCGCACAATCGCTGATCTCTTCCGGCGGAACGGCGAGGTTCTGCTTGTCCACCACCGGTGTCAAACCGTCCCAAATGAGTCTCGATTCGCCGCCGTTCGTCGTCGCCGTCACCGTCGCCGATGTCGCTCCGTCCGGACTCAAGGTCACCTCGGCTTCGCCATTCGCGCCCGTAATGACAACGGTGTCGCTTAGCGTGCCTGCGGTGGTCTCGAACGAGACACTCGCGCCCTCGAAAGGCATTCCGAGTTGATCCAACACCGTCGCGGTCAGCGTCGCAGTCTCACCCGTGTCGAGAGCTTGCCAGTCCGGTTCGAGAGCTATCGACACAGGATACACTGCCGGCTCAGGAATGCTGGCGAGTATCGCGAAGGCCCTGTCTCTGATTGCATTGCCCCACGTAATGTTGTAACCGTCGATGGGGTCCGACAGGAACGGTGTCGCCCATTCTGAGGTCACCACCGCCCATATCGCGCACTGGATCCCGGCCGCCTCCAGATCGGGATTCGCCGCATCCTCAGTCTTGTACATGTTCAGGATGAAGTTCACCTTCGCTGCACTTTCATCCGACAGGTACGTGTCCAGACCGCTGTCTGCGATCAACATGTCTCCGGTCAACAGCACTACTCCGTAGTCGATGCAGTACGCCTCGTACAATGCTCCATCAGGATCCTCCAGCAGGGCTTCGCCCGCCCAGATCTTCCAGGAGACCGCCTTGACTTTCACGAACATTCCATCGTCACTCAGTCCGAGATTCGTCAAGGTGACGCCGGGATCAGGCTGTGCTCCGATGGCAGAAGCACTGACGCTCAGCATCAGTGCCAGCGTGATGCATACAGCTATTCCGCTCTTCACTGCTTTCACTTGTTTCCTCCCCCTAAATCGTCAAGGGTCGCACGACACTCGAAGGATCGGATTGCGTGAGGTAGAACATCCCAGTGCTAGACCCTCGTAACTTGCGGCTGTTATTGAAACGGTCCTTATTTATATTTATTCGAATACGATGAATATTATCAACATAGATAATTATCGATGAGTCGAATAATCCGAATAGTCCGGGGTTGTTGCGTAGCTGGAGCGACTCATCGTATATGTAAGTCTCAAGGGAAGTCGAGGGATTCGAAGAAACGGATTAAAGTACCTGATGCTGACATTACTTCGTGTACGTCCGCGGTGAGTTATTGGCGGTCGGCAGATTCCAGGTCATGGCGACTCTTCAAGCCGCACGCGCCTATGTGCTCGGCCTCCCTATCGATCTCAGCATGAGCTGGGGCCTGAACAGGGCGATTTTCTACGCCGCGGCGAAAAGGGGATTCAAGGAGAAGGCGGTCAAGGAAAGGCCTAAGGGCGTTGAGAAACCGATCGCGGAGGAGAAGGACGTCTACTTCCTCGGCGACGAATACGCATATAAGACCGAAGAAGGCGGAGGAACGTACTTCATCATCGGCGGAGAGATTCAGAAGACAAAGGATTTTGAGAAGCAGATCGAGTCGCGTTTCAAAGGCAAGTTCAAGAATGTCTGGAAGGAAGCTCTCGCGATCGTGGGGTCGTATGACAAGGACATCCTTCTATCGCAACACGAATTCTTCGAGAAGGTCTACCGTCCTCGTCGCGACGAGCTTGCAGAGAAGTGGAGCGAGATGGTAGCGTAGGCGGCGAGAAGGAACGCTCTCTAGCGATACTTCGAATAGTAATCAAGAAGACCGCATATCTCGTTCGACACGGTGTCAGAATACTTCCCTACGTCCTTCGATTCCTTGACATAGATCTTCGCGTCCTGGATCGAGATTCGTGATGCCTTCGCAACGATGCTGGCGATGAAGGAAGGGGCAAAGGTCTCGTCGATCCGAGATCTTCGGATGATCTCTCTAAGATCGTACTTGAATCCTCCAAGCCGACCGATGTTCAGCATGGCGGATCTCGGGGTCTCCCTCCGGTTGTTCCTCTGAGAATCTCTATAGTCGTTTCGCCCTCTGTTCCCTGGTCTTCGACCCCTGAATGCCAAGATCATTGCTCCTGTCCGCAGGCACGCGGTCTCGATATTTAAAGGTTGGTGCGAATTCATTTGATCAGAACGCTCTAACCAGGAAGAAGAAACGATGCGAATCGCTCTATTTCGAAGTCCTCCTCTCTACAATCGAGACGCATTGGTCCGTCAGCACACGGCTCATGTTATCACTCTTCACAAAAGTGGGAAATGCCCCCAGATTCATTGTTCGTATTCGATGGTGTCCAAACGTTCTATGGACGTCCGTCCCTCCGGCATTCGCGAGATCTTCGAGATGGCGGCGGAAGGGGCGATAAACCTCGGGCTAGGAGAGCTCGACTTCGATCCACCTGAGGAAGCGAGGGAGGCGCTGAAGAAAGCGTGTACGTCCGGCAGCAGCAAGTATGGCCCCACGTCTGGCTTGATGGAGCTTCGCGAGCTGATCGCCTCAAAAGAGATTGCGCACTCAAATTCGATCACCGCAAAGAACGTGCTCGTCACCGGCGGAGCGACCGAAGGGATCATGGCGATCTATCAAGTGCTGCTCGACCCAGGGGACGAAGTCCTCGTCCCCGATCCCGGATTCGTCCTTTACGCACCCGACGCCACCCTTGTCGGAGCGAGACCGATCCCCTACGCGCTTCGCGAGGAATCCGATTTCATGCCGAATATGTCTGAGCTCCAGGAACTCGTCACTCCGAAGACGAAGGCGATTGTGGTGAACAGTCCGTCCAATCCCACGGGAGCCGTCATCTCGAAGGAGGTATTCGGCGGATTGCTGGACTTGGCTCGAGATAGAAGGATGATGATAATCTCTGACGAGGTTTACGAAGACTTCGTCTACGATTCGAAGCATTTCACCTTCGCCGGAGATCTCGATGTATCGATCGTCGTGAGTTCCTTCTCAAAGTCCCTCGCCGTCCCGGGTTGGCGGATCGGTTATCTGATGGCGAACGAGGAGTTGCTGAATGAGCTGTCGAAGATGCAATACTACCTCCTTGCTTGCCCGGCGACTCCGATACAGCAGGCAGTCACGGCGGCGCTGCCGTACAAAGACAAGTTCATCGCCAGGATTCTCCCAATCATGGACGCCAGGAGGAGAAGGATGGTGTCCCTCCTCAACAAGATCCCCGGATTCTCCTGCATGCTGCCTTCGGGAGCGTTCTACGCATTCCCTCGTTACGACCTTGATATGCCCTCGAGGGAATTAGCGGAGGCGATAGCCCGGGCCGGCGTCATCAGCTCGCCTGGATCAGCATTCGGACTTCTCGGGGAAAGGCATCTGCGCTTCTCGTATGCAGCATCGGAGGATGACATCTCCAGAGGGATTGAGGTCGTCGGATCAGTCGTGGAACATCTCGCATAGAATCTCGTGGAGAACGTGATGAAGATCTACGCTGCGATGGGGGAGAAGATCGGGTACCTTGGAAAGGAGGAAAGATGTTGCGCGTCTCCACTTCTCAGAGTCGGCAAGGTCACGCTCTTCAGGGAGATGGCACAGGCGAACATCGATGCGATGAAGAAAGCGGGGGCGAAGAGGATTGTGGTCACGTGCGCGAGATGCTTCAAGACTTGGAAGGAGGACTGCAGGGAGTGGTTCGGCGACTTGGGCATCGAGATCGTACATGTATCGGAGATATTCGGGAAGGCTATTCGAGAAGGTAAGTTGAAATTGAAGGAGGTCTCTGAGGACGTGGTAGCAGTGACGTATCACGACTCGTGCCATCTCGTGAGGACTGGAGGAGCGTACGACCGGCCGAGAAGAGTCCGTGGATCGATACCAGGCGTCAAACTCGTAGAGATGAGTCGGATCAGGGAGAACTCCGCCTGTCGCGGCTCCGGCGGAGGAGTCAAGACCGCAATGCCGAACCTTGCGACCACGATCGGTGCGACGAGACTTGAGATGGTGATGGAGACGGGCGCGGAAACGATGGTTCCATGCTGCCCATGGTGCGAGCAGAACATCGAGGATAGCATAAAGACGGGCGATATCCCTTCATGGAAGGTGCGGGACCTGGTGGATATGGTCGCCGCAGCGCTGGACTAGGAGGATGAAGAATTGTCAGGACAGAAAGGGTCGAAGACGGTCAAGAAGACGAGAAAGACTGCTGCGAAGAAAGTAGAGGACGAGATAAGCGTAGAGGAGATCCTCTTCGGAAAGAACCCCTCTCGATCCTACGTGCTTAGGGACGTTTGGTTCTCCAGTCTGGCTTCCGTGATAAACGAAGAGGATCTGGCGGAGGATTCGAAGCGGGAGCTGATGTTTCTCACGCTCTCGAACGCTCTCTTGGACATGATCATGGATATCGTGCCTGAGGATCTGTCCCTCCTTTTCGCCAAGAATCTGGACGACTATCTCGCGGTGACGGTCGTCAACCAGCAGTACAACATGGATCTGCTTCAGCAGTTCCAGGATGACTTCGCCGCAGCGAAGGGAACGAAGTTCAAGGATGAGAAGAAGCTGAACGATGCGGTGATCGAGTTCGAAGAGATGTGGTGGAACGCGCCGAGGAAGGATTTGGCCGGGAAGACACCGAACGACGCAGTCGTCGAAGCGGCCGCGAAATACAATCTTTGAAGGATTGAGCGGAGCAATACCCCTCGACGATCCGGGTGGTAGACATGAATCGCGAGGTGCGGTGCACTCTGATTCTTTCGGTAGTAGCGTACTTCGTGATGCTCGGCGTCTCGCTCGTCTCACCGATTCTGCCGCTCTACGCCCTCAGCTTCGACGTTTCTCTGTTCATGGTGGGGGCGCTTATCTCAGGATTCGGGATCGCAAGACTGATCATGGACGTCCCGACGGGAATGATGGTGGACCGCTTCGGCATGAAGCGATTCATGATCTACGGCATCGCGATCGTGTTCTTCGCGTCCCTCGTGTGCGGCTTCGCAGTCGACTATTGGATGCTCCTGGTCGGCAGGATTCTCGAGGGCGTCGGTTCCGCGATGTATTCCACGACTTCTTTCACGTGCATGGGCAGAATAGCGCCGGAGAGGAAGCGGGGGAAGTACATGAGCTTCTATCTCGGCATGTTCATCCTCGGCTCCGTCAGCGGGCCGGCGATCGGAGGGTACGTCGGGGAGACAATCGGGCTCTCGGCGCCCTTCTTCTTCTACGCGGGATGTGCCGCCTTCTGCTACTTCCTGATCCAGTTCGGGGTGAACGAGCGTGCCTTCAGGGACAAGATGGTCGGAGAGGGGTCCAAGGTAAGCATCGGGCAGATCAAGGACCTATTCAAGAACTACACATTCGTGGCGATATGCATTGCGATATTCGCCATCTTCGTCGGGAGAATGGGGATAACGTCAACGCTCGTTCCATTATACGCCTATTCGAACCTCGGCATGACGGCGGCGACACTGGGCATCGTCCTCACGCTGTCGGCCTTCGCCAATTTCGTGATCATGATGCCCGCGGGCTCCTTGACCGATAAGTACGGTCGCAGGACGTTCATGTTCGCGAGCGTCTTTCTCGCCGGTCTATCCATAATCCTGATACCGTTTACGCAGGACTTCTTGAGCTTCGCGGGGATCCTGATCATGCTTGGCTTCTCCTTCGGATTGTCCGGCCCGATAATAGCATGGGTCACGGACATAGCCGGCGGGAATCAGCTCGGGACGGCCATGGGCATTTTCAGGACGATGAGCGACGCGGGGTTCGTCGTCGGACCAGTCGTGCTCACTCTCCTTCCGGGATCCAGCGCAGGATCGGTAGGTCTCGTTCCCTTCCTCGTCGCAGGTGGCTTCCTCATCCTATCTAGCGCCCTCTTGCTGAAGGGAAGAGACCCCAGGAGATCGGAGAGGGTGAAATCGAAGGGGGAAAGCGTTTAATCCGAAGAAGTGTATAGAAGTCTGGATGGTCACGGCTTCAGCGCCAGGCAAGCTCATACTGATGGGAGAGCACGCCGTTGTCTTCGGGCAGCCGGCGATCGCTCTTGCTATCGATCTCCGCTTGATCTGTACCATCGTCCCATCAGCTAGTTTCTCCGTCAACGGAGAGCCGCTCTCCGACCGGCAACACTCGTACGTGTTGGCAGCGTTGAGAATCGCGTGGGATTCCAGTCCGGTGTCCATTCAGATCAATTCCGGCCTACCTTCAGGCTCGGGTCTCGGATCGTCCGCCGCTGTCACCGTAGCCACACTCGCAGCGCTCTCAGGGTTGAATGGTGACTACGAGGAGGAGGTGGTCGCCCGGAACGGGTTCGAAGTCGAATCGGTCGTGCAGGGCAGAGCGAGCCCGATCGACACCTCGACTTGCACGCACGGTCGCGGGATTCTGATCGGCAATTCTCCAGGGCCTGACCTACTCTGGCACATCGAGAAGGACGAGAGAGAATGGTACGTGCATAACTGCGAAGTCCCGGAGATGGATATTGTCGTCGGATACACCGGCATCATCGGGCGCACCGGGCCGCTCGTAGCGAAAGTCAAGCGTTTCGCCGACAGAAGCAGGTTCGGGATGGAGATAATCGAGGAGATAGGGCAGCTCACCACCGAAGGACTCAGGATGCTCAGGACGGGGGACAAGGTAGGGCTCGGGGAATTGATGACCCGGAATCAGAAACTCCTTGCGATTCTCGGCGTCTCCTCGCCGGCGCTCAACAAGCTGATCAGGGCATCGCTGCCGCACTCGTACGGGGCCAAGCTCACCGGTGCCGGTGGCGGTGGCAGCATGATCGCGCTCACCGATCGACCCGCCGATGTCTGCGAGGCGATAAGAAAGAGGGGAGGAGTCCCCTATGTGGTCAGGACCGGGGCTAGAGGCGTCACTCTATCAGATTAGGTTCTCGAACTCCTTCACCAATTCGGGATGTCTGTCCCTTATGACCTTCAGTATGTTGTGCACCGACAGCTTGTCGATGCCAGATTCCGAGAGCGTCTGAACCAAGTCGTCCAGGGTCTTGTCCGAGAGGGTAATCAGCTTCTCTTTTGCCATCCAGTTGCGCCATAGCTTGTTCTCCAGCTTGTCCCTCCAGAGCCTCTCGTACTCTTCGAGGATCGCGGAGCTGAAGTCCCCGTCCCGAGCCGCCTTCCCGAGGACCTTTCCCGCGCACACGCCGGTGACGCAACCGTTCGCTATCCCTCCGCCAGTAATCGGGTCTATCACCCTGGCCGCGTCTCCGACGAGCAGCAAGCCATCAGCGATCGTTCTCTCGATTGGGGGCGATACCGAGACGGCGCCGCTGACGGAGTCGAGCGGCTGGCCGTTCCTGAGCCTTTCGTCCTTCTGTATGAACCTGTCCAGGTATCCCTTCACTTCACCGGGCTTCTTCAATCTCGACAGAAGGACGCCTATCCCTACGTTCGCTGTGTGGTCGTCTTTGGGGAATATCCAGACGTAGCCGCCCGGGGCAGCGCTCCCTATGATGAATTCGCAATACCTGTAGTTGTGTTTGATGTTCGTCAGCCTGTACTGGAAGCAGGATGTGATATCAGCCGGCTTCAAGATGGTGTCTATCCCCGCCCACCTTCCTACTTGCGATTCGTAACCGTCCGCGCCAACAACGCATCCGGCCCTGATGTCGATCGCCTTGCCGTACGAGATCGCCTTCACTCCCTTGACCGTGTTCTCCTCTTTGATCAGTCCCAACGCGGATGTCTTGAGGAGTATCTCAGCGCCGGCTTTCGCCGCTTCCGCCGCCAGCGCCTTGTCGAACATGTCCCTCTCAAGAACCATCCCCACTTCGTTCCCCGCCTGCTTCTCGTTGATGACGAACTGGTGGCCGTTCGGCGATACGATTATCGCGCCGTCGACCTCCGTTGCGATCCATTTCTTGTCCGGTGTTATGCCTACCTCGTTCAGCGAGCCCCTGGAGATCCCTTCCCCGCATCTGACCGGCGATCCGATCTCCTGCCTCTTCTCGATCATGAGGACCTTCGCGCCGTTCTGTGCGGCATGCTTCGCCGTCATGCTGCCAGCCGGACCGGCGCCGACAACGACGACATCATATTCATGCTTCATGCCTTCGCCTCCAGCTTCAGCGCGCCGACCGGACACATTCTTACGCATCTTCCACATCGCGTGCAGTCGGAGTTGAACTCCAGCAAGACATCGTTGAGGTAGATCGCGTTCTCAGGACATGTCCCGACGCAGGCGCCGCAGTGCATGCATTTCTCGATCGTCACCAGCATATCAGGCACCTCTAGGTGAACTCCGATCCCTTCGTCTTCCTCCATTCCTCGATGGGGACGGAGAACTTCTTCTCCACCTCTTCTCTGTAGGTCGGGCCGCCGTTGTAGGCACAGAACGGGATTATCCTCCCATCTGGCACGGCGTAGTGGATGACGCATCTCTTGACCCTTTCGATGTCGTAGTTGTATGCGTCCTGGAAGTGCATGCCTCCTATGAACAGCATCTTCCATGAGAACTGTGTCAATCCCTCTTTGGTCGAGTCGCCGAACACGGTCCCCATCATTCTCAGGAACTTGACGAGGTCCAGTCCTTCTGGCGCCTTATCCTTGTGGATGTATTTCCTCAGAATGTTGAGCGCCTTCACTTTGGCCGGAAACTTCACCTTGGATTTCTCTGTCTTCTCTGACAGCTTGTACAGTTCGGCGAACAACGGCTCCACGTCTACGAACCTCGTCAAGGGGACGACTTTGTTCCCGTCCTGAACGAAAAGATACGTAGCCAGGCCGCAGTGCGGGTGTGAAGTGAACGTGACCTTGGGCTGATCGACCAGAGCGGACACGAGCGTCGATATCGGTACGACGGTTGGAACGGGATACCAATCCTCCTTTGTAGCGAAGCCGGTCTGCTTCTCCACGTCATGGACGAGATCGGTCAGAGTGTATCTGTGCTTCTGGATCTCCTCCCTGCTTATCCGACCCGTGAAAGCCACAGGCTGGAAATTGACGCCTCTTATGACGTCCGAGTTCTCGACTGCGAACTTCAGTATGGGACCCACCTGGTCGTCGTTCACTCCCTTGACTACTGTCGGGACGAGGACGATCGACGGATGCTTCTCCAGCTTCCTGACCTTCTCGATCGCCCTCATCTTCGTCTCCAGGAGCGGTTTCCCACGCGTGGAAACGTAGATGTCCTCTTTGAGGCCGTCGAATTGAAGGTATATCGTGTTGAGTCCTGCCTCCGTGGCTTTCTCGATGAATCCCTCTTCGTTGGCTATTTTGATGCCGTTCGTCGCGATTTGAATCTGCGCGAAGCCAAGTTCCTTAGCCTTCCTTATCACGTCGAAGAATCTCGGATAGATCGTCGGCTCTCCGCCCGAGAACTGCACTGCAGGGCACGGGACAGGTTTCTCGTTCCTCAGGTTCTCCAGCATCGCGACTATCTGTTCATAGGACGGTTCGTAGACATAGCCCGCAGCATTCGCATTCGCGAAGCAGATCGGGCATTTCAGATTGCACCTGTTGGTGAGATCGACGTTCGCAAGTGAGGTATGGCTCAGGTGAAGGTCGCAAAGACCGCATTCGTTCGGGCAGACCTTTGCACCTGTTATCAACGGGTTCGTAACGCCAACGCCGTCGAACGCGAATTTCTCCGCCTTGAGGTAGAGTTCGGCATCCGACCAGTACACATCAGTGAACTTCCCATGCTCGGGGCAGGTCTTCTCAATCAAGACCTTCTCGCCCGACTGGAATATCGTTGCCGAGATGATCTTTCCGCATTCCGGACAGATCGATCCGGTCGTCTTCGGAAGCCCTTTCGGAAGCGCGCTATGCTTGACTATCAATCGTATGCACCGCCATTGGCATTGAGCAAGCAATCATTTAATAGTTATGTAGCAGTGATAGCTACAAGCGATATCATGGATCTTATCGATGTGCTCAGACTGGACTTTAAGGGGATCGATGAAGAGTATCGAGAGATTTCGGCCGTCCTCCGAAAGATCGGCCTATCTGACTACGAGGCCAAAGCGTACGTCAGTCTGATCGTGCAGCAGCATGCCACCGCCGACGAGGTTGCGAGTGTGGCGGAGATTCCCCGAACGTCCGCCTACAAAGCTCTTCAGTCATTGAAGGAGAAAGGCTTCGTAGACATGAGTGAGGGTCGGCCGGTGATGTTCCACTCGCTCCCGACGGAGGACATCAAGGGAAGGATCCTCGAAGACATCAAGAACGCCTTCAACAAGCTCGAATCCGTCAGGGGCATGCTGAGCGAGAAGGGGACGCCCCAGCTCGTGTTTACGATCTCTGGTAGGGAGCGTGTCTTGTCGAAGATTGGTGATATACTGGAGGCATCCAGACAACGGTTTCTCATCTCGACTTCTCAAATGCAGGCCGTTCGGGCGGCGCACTCGCAGAGATTCAGAGATGCGGTCAAGAGGGGCGTCGAGGTCCTCGTTGTTGCGGAACCCTTTGTGAAAGTACCAGCTTGTACTAGAGTTCATAGGAAGATCGATCTGATCGCTACGGACGTCATCGGGGATGGAGAGATGGCATTGATCGCCGCCCCCGATCTCTCAATCTGCGGGTTCAGTGACAATCCCTTTCTCACCCGGCACCTTGAGGGATTCATGATGACCGTGCTCGAGAAGACTGATAAGTGAGTCCACTTCTCGGAGGGAGAACTGCCATCTGGCCTGGGTCAACAGAACGGATGGTAGGCTGCAGTTAGCTCTAACGGTTTTTATGCTATGTCAGATAGCTCTTGGCGATGACAGGACCCGGACGTTTTCCAGGAGCGATCAGCCTTGCAAGGATCGACAGTCTCTGCAAGTCGAAGAAGGCGCAGATGCCCTTCTCGGTTGTCGCTGTACTCATTCTCGTGCTATCGAGTGCGAGCATAGTCTTGATCTGTGGCATGAACCTAAAGGAAGACGGCGCCTCCGTCTCTGTCGAGGACATAGAATCAATGAGGGAAGTGGCCTCGAGATGCTCCATTGAGTTCGAGCAGACCTCGTATGGACTGGCAATCGATGCGGTTCGGGAAGTGGGAGCGCTGAACGAGTCTCTGCTCCGACGCGAGTTCGAATCTCTGATACGGGAGAGATTGGCGATCGAATATCCAAAGCTCGTCGGCGGATTTGATGTGCGGATAAACGAGTCGGACGTATCGCTTTCGTTTCTTCGGATGGCTTTGAACGATCTCTACCCCGAGATGACCAATGCAGGTCAAGAAGCGACGGTCGATTGGAAGATGTCATCGGTCCCTGCCTATCTTCTTCTCACCGGGACATTCACAGTCGAGGTCAAGAGTACCAGCGGGTTTCTCGCAAGACACTTCGAGATCAGCAGGGAGCTGTATCTCCCATTGCCACTGATCTCGAACAGACTTCAAGCTCTTTCCGACGCTTTGTCCGGGGGCAAGAGCGAGTTCGAGAACATAGTGAGATATGAGCTGTCCGCGCTTGCACAGGAACGAGTTCTGAGAGGATTCGGGTCGAGTTCAAGGGATGGGGGGCAGGGCACCGACGAGATACTAACGAAGGAGGACGTGGTGAATGCCATCAATCTAGCTGTCCTGCTCGAGCAGGGCAGCCACCTCCGTTCCTTTGATGAAGACTTTATCATGACATTCGTCGAGACAATGTCACGGATGGGATTCTCGGAAGTGACGACTGTCATCGATGACCTGAAGAGGGGAGGAACGCTAGATCCGGCCGATCTGTTCCTCAGACTGTACGGCTCAGGCAGATACGATCTCAAGGCATTGCTCGCCGAGAGTCTCTACGCCTTTGCGGACATCCTTGTGCTGCGATGGCTTGACTATTTCCAGGTGATGGACGTGCTGAGATTCATCGAGGAAACCGGCGACTCGATAGAGATCGGCCTTACGGAGATACTCGGCCGAATGCTGAACAAGGACGCTCTTCACGAGTCGATCGTCAACTGGATGCGCAGCAGATTGGAGCAGAGCGGCTATCCCGAATCATCCTACAGATATGTCAACTACGGATATCCCAACGCAGTTGTTGAAGTGCCAGATCATAGAATGGTGTTCTTCAACCATCTTGATGAGGGTCGCCCTGTCGTCCTCAGTGGCATCTACGAGGTCGATTTCCCCTCGGTCGATATTCTTGCTTCAGACGCTTGGAAGGCATTCTACATCGACTATAAAGTGCAGACATTCGAGCTCGCGGAAGCCCTAGACAGTTTTGTCAAGTCCGTCTCCATCGGCATCGCATCGGATTCGAGTATGCCAGAGATCGACATTTCGCTCGATCCCCGGGATCGCTCTGACTACATCGAGGAGCTTGAGAGGGAGGTGGAGTCCGCAATCCTGAACAGGGAGAGCTGGATGGCACCAGCCTTCGGGTATGCAGAGAAGTCTGTAAGACTCATCGATAGCATGGGAGAGTCCCTCGTGAGGTTCATTGACTCATACTGGCAGGAGATATTCAAGAGGAATGATTCCATCGAATCCGTGTTCAAAACGCTCGCCGGACGGCTCGTGGAGGGAGCTGGTACGGAACTTTCCGGCTTCACCGATGAGGAGATCGAAGATGCGACATACAGGGTCTATTGGGAGATCAAGCTGTCCGGGATATGGGGTGTGAAGGAGGAAGTTGAAGGAGCATTCGACGCTGGAGCCATCGGCAAGGTCGACCTATTCCGAAAGGTGTTCGGCAATCTCGAATCGCCTTCGTACCTTCAAAACGCGCTTGTGCAGGTAGCTCGAGGGGCCGTGGAAGGGTTGCCGGGCGTCGAGAACCTACTCTCCGGCTTCGTATCTCGACTCATCACCGACGTCGGAGAATGCCTCAAGTTCAGAGCGGACCGGATCACGGTGCAGACTCCATCCTCCGAAGGATGCAGACTTCTATCTGAAGGAGGTCTTGAGATCACGGAGAGTCTAGATTTCGGATTCTCTCCCAGTTCTTTCGGTGTGCTCGGATCCACGATTGCAGGAACATGTAGTGAGAATCTGAGCATCGAGATCAAGAAGCCGTGGGAGTACCCAATCGACTCAGAATACTACCCAAATAGGCACTTGACTGACTTCGGGAACATGACGATGACCCCCTACACTTCTCAATGGGAGGTAGGTTTCGAAGGCAGACTCGACACCACCCTCGTCTCGAATGATACATGCTGGGCGCTTCTGATGCGGGGGGATGATTTCGAGATCGACTCCTCCATACCCTTCTCGGCGGTCTTCACGGTCGTCGTCAGCAGTTGTTGGCCACTGGAGGGCGTGGACTATAGGCCGTCTGCCACTCTCCTAGGGGACGTAGTGAAGTTTCTCGAGAGCATATGGTCGAAGATCGTCGAAGGTATCGGCTTCATATCGCATGGCGTCTCGAAGGTTTTCTCGTTCCTCCAATCGATGTTCTCATCTCTTATTGCATTCTCCGCCAAGGCCGTCGCCTTCATATCGAACGTCTTGCAGACGATGGTCGAGAGCGTAAGGGATTTCTTCGCTGGCCTGGTTTCGGACTTGATCGGATGGGTCGCGGAGTCCGTGTCGGCCGCGTTCGGATCGATATCGTTCAACATAACGATCTTTGGTTTGAAATTCTCAATCGAGACGAATGTGTTGGACCTGAGCTTGAGAAGTGCGAAGGACATGTTGAAAATCACTTGTTCGCTCGCGGCGTTCGGTGCGACTATATCGCTTTCAACACGGTTCGTGAAGTTGGGCTCAGGCGACTACGATCTGCTCGCGAATGCCACGCTAAGGACCGATCGTTGGGCAGTGGAGATCATCGTTGATCCTTTGATGAAGCTGTTCAACCACTTCGTCGAGGTGAAAGGCGAACTGGGAAGACACGTCATAGAACTCACTATTCCCGAGGTCGTTCAGTATGATCAGTTCAGACTTTCTCTCTCCGAGGTACCGGGCGTAGGCGATTTCCTGTCGAACATCCCGATTCCCGTTCCGGGAGGAGCGGCATCCATAGATGCCGGTCTCGATGTGAAATACAACAGCCCGTTCGCAGACAATCCGATGATCAATGAGTTCGAGCAGAATCCCCCGGGTGCCGATTACGACAGAGAATGGGTCGAGATATTCAATCCGACGGACGGGTCCTTCAACATGGTCGGCTGGACGATCGAAACCGCACACGGAATCCAGAGAATCGAGTCGCTTGGCGAAACGGTCATCAAATCGCATTCTCGCATGACATATGTGCTGAGGGGACAGGTCCTCGACAACGGCGGCGAAAGCAAGTTCCCGCTCTCAGAGTGCGCGATACTGATGGATCAGGATGGTAACCGCGTCGACTGCACCCCTTGGACGACAGACTATTACAACGACGGGAGAACATGGCAGAGAATCCACGACGGATCGGACCGTTGGGTCTTCAGGGATGAGACGTTCGATGCGGCCAACAGCAAGAAGACTTTCAGACATACTGACGTCATCGACATCAAAGGGATACTGCTGGACTGCGCAATCGATTCACTCGCCGAGGCCAAGCCAGGAAATGCCAGTCTGACAACGCTTGGGAAGGCAGCAAGACATGTGATTGACCGCGTTCTCGATCGATGTCTCGATCTCGTCTCGGATTCGATACTTGAGATAAGATTCTACGTCGAGATATCGATACACGATATCACATCTTCCGCGGCCGCCGGCTTCACCCTCAGCCTCGTCGCCACAGGAGAGGCGATCGAGAAAGCGCTCAGGTGGATCGGCGAGGCTGTGGTCGATGCGGTCAAGGGGTTGACGAATCCGTACAGTTCGACCTCACACAATCGCGCCAGCTCGAGCATCGCTGAGGATGTCTATGTGCGGGCGAGCGCCTTCGGAAGAATCGGATTCCCCAGGATGATATCGGGAGCGGCCGAAGGACTGCAGTTCAGAATGGATGCCGTGATTGAAGCGAACGTCGCGTTCATAGGTGGCGTGTTCGGAGAGGACCTCGGGAAGGGGCAGATCGACTTCGGGGTGTGCGTCTCGGACATACCCGGAGCGATGCTCCCTCTCGTTTTCGGCGTCGATTCGAACAAGCTCACGACCCTGTGGATATTCAAGGCGAGCATCTACGAAACCTGACCGATCGGGGCGACGGCCGGCCCGTGAGAACGACCCTCGGCCGTTCCCCAAGTTACTTAATATTATTCGCTGATACTCTGCGATATGGATGCCCTGCCAAGCGGCACTTCACTGGCAATAGGAGACACTCAGTGGATGCAGGACTATGGCTGGGCGATTCTTGCAATCATTGCACTCTTCACCGTCTCACTGTACATATGGTCGTATATCTCGAAGCACTTCGAGAAGTTGAAGCGGAAGGAAGGCAAGTATCTCGATTCCGACGTCGTCGAGTTCCTCGACCTCGTGGTCAAAGTAGTGATCATAATCGTACTTGTCTTTTTCGCGATTTACGTGGCCTCGCTCATATCCCCCTTCTTCAAAGAGTTTGTCTGGGAGAGCCTTCTCGGATACATACTGGACATCATCCTGATAATAGTAGTCGTCCTCCTAGCCATGCTTATCGTGAAGATCCTCCGAAGACTTTCGAGAAGAGCGAGGATAAAATCGACGACGGGAGAGACGCTTCACACCAGTGCTGTCGAATTCACGAGTCTGTTCCTGAGCTACGTCGTCTACATCATCAGCTCGATCATAGTCATCATCATTGCCCTGGCAATGATCCCCGGGATCGATCCTATCTCGGCTCTCGGGGACTTCCTTGAGAACAACGTCGCCGGCATCATGTCGACGATCGTAATAATCATCGCGATCTACTTCGTAGTCAAGCTAGTCGAAGCGATTCTTGAGGATTTCAAATTCAGAACTAAGAAGTTCAACCCCCAGGCGATCGATCTCTTCAAGGTCGCCATAAGGTACGCCTTGTATCTGATCGCATTCCTGACGGCCATATTCAGTCTCCTATCCCTAATGGGCCTTCCATCGGTGGGCCTTGTGCTTGTCGCCATAACATTCATCTTTGTTTGCCTTGGGATAGCACTCTCTTACCCGACAATCAGGAACGTCGTGTCCGGATTAGCGATAATGGACGTGAGCCCATTTGAGTCAGGAGACAGGGTCAGGATCTGCGGAGATCTCGTGGGCGACGTGATCGAGCGGGGTCTCGTCTTCACAAAGGTCAAAACGCTGGAAGGGGAGATTGTCGACGTGCCGAACAGCGAGCTCTTTGAGGACAAGATATTCAACTACACCCGCTCTGGCACGTACGGGATCTCCGTGACCTTCGAAGTCTCATATGACATCTCCCACTCAGAGGTCGAGAAGTGCGTGATGACAGCTGCCGGGCAAGTCAGCGGTGTGGTTGCAGAACCGAAACCGACGGTTTTCGCACTCGATATCGGGGAGAACAGAATAAGATACGACGTCGTCGCTTACACGAAGGATGCTGCAAGCGAGCGCAAGATTCGCTCGGACCTCATATTCAAGATTCAGGACGTGTTCCAAGCGAATGGATACATGGTTCTGTTTGATTGAGGGCAAAGGTAACATTTCGGTGCAGATGGACTGTCACTCAATGATTTCCTGTTCCTGCATGTACGGCCTTAATGCATTTGGAATCGCGACTGTTCCGTCCCTATTCTGGTAGTTCTCGAGGACTGATGCGACCGTTCTCGGCAGCGCTATCCCCGAGCCATTCAACGTGTGCAGGAACTCGCTCTTCAAATGCGGCTCCGGCCTGTACTTGACGCGGGCTCTCCTAGCCTGGAAATCTGTGAAGCAGCTGCACGAAGACACTTCAAGCCATGAGCTTATGCCGGGTGCGTGGGTCTCGATATCGTAGGTCTTGGCCGAGGCGAAGCCGAGATCGCCCGTGCACAGGCTCATGATCCTGTAGGGTAGTTCCAGACCCTGCACGACCGCCTCGGCGTCCTGCAGTAAGGTCTCAAGTTCCAGAAACGACGTCTCAGGGAGTGTGAACTTCACCAGCTCCACCTTGTTGAACTGGTGGACTCTGATGATGCCTCGCGTATCTGCGTGCTTGCCCGCCTCTCTTCTGAACGATGGCAGGTACGCGGTATAGTATACCGGAAGGTCCTCTTTATCGAAGATCTCGTCAGAATGGAGGTTGGTCACAGGTACTTCAGCGGTGGGGTTCAACCAGAGGTCGTCCCTCTCCACCCAGTACATATCTTCTTTCAGCTTCGGATACTGACCCGTGCCGATGACCGACTGCCGATTCACGATAGCTGGTGGGAATATCTCCGTGTATCCCTGCGTCTTGTGCAAGTCCAACATGTAGTTGATCAGGGAGCGCTCCAGGCGAGCGCCATCTCCCTTCATGACATAAAAGCCGCTGCCCGTAATCTTCGCTCCCCTGATAAAATCAATGATATCGAGGTCCTCTCCGATCTCGAAGTGCGGCTTTGGAACGAAGTCGAACGTCCTGGGCTTGCCAAACTCCCTCACCGTGACATTCTCTTCGCTTGAGTGACCTACTGGCACCGACTCGTGCGGAATGTTTGGGATGTTCAGAACGACCTCTGTTCTCGAGGAATCGAGAGACGCGATTTCGGTATCCAGTTGTTTGATCCGTTCCGCGACTCTTTTCATCTCTTCTATCTTCACTTTTTTCTCGTCGCCCTTCAGCTTAGGCATCTGTTCCGCGACATCGTTCCTGAGGCGCTTCAGCTGGTTGCTTTCCTCCACTCTCTTGCGCCATCCGTTGTCGATTCTCAGGAACTCATCCAGAACGTCTTCGGGGTACCCTCTGTTCCTGAGGGCGGTTCTCACGAGGTCGGGATTCGCCCTGATCGTCGCGACATCCAGCAATAGATCACCCTGATCTAATGGGAACGCCTTCCAACTTCAAAAAGGCTATCCTCGCACAGAAGAACCGTGTTGCCTCTGATCTCCACCAGATGTGAGGAAGTTCTCGCTGCAAGCTCGTTCGCGATCTCGTCCTTTTGTCTCTCGACGGATGGGAGGATCCGTATCTTCACCAGTTTGTGCTTCTTGACCTGGATCTTGATTTCTTCGATCAGGCCATCGGTGATTCCATCCTTTCCTATGTGCACCGTAGGCTTGATCTCGCTTCCCTTCTTTCTCAGCTCTCTCTTCGATCTACTCTGCATTCGATCTTCTCCTTCTTCTCCCTCAAGTACGGATTGCGATAAATGGCATCGCACTCGAGACAGTGAGTCACTACCCTGTTCGACCTCAGTCTGACGCGACAATTCTTGCCAGGAATTAGGGGCAACAGGCAACTACGGCAATACATGAAGCCTCTCGGCATCGGGGTGTTCGTTCTCATGCCGATCTTCGTGGCAAGCTGGACGTATCGTCTTCCGCGTTCCATTCTATCTGCCCGGGCCTCTTCCTCGGCCAGGCTCAGTAGTTTCACTATCCTCTTCCTCGCGATCTCCCTGGCCTCGCGGTCTGAAACCCTGCGTCTTGCCGTGACGGTGACCTCCTGCTCGATTGGTCACAATACCCCGTGCGGTAAAATATCTTTCCAATGTCGAAATCGCTTGCGAGGTCTGTTAGCCAGATTTTATTTTCCAAGAATTCCTCGCTGTTCGTCTTAGTGGTATCTGCGTATAGTAGTCGGTCACCTGCTGCTCATGCGAGAGAGGCGATGTTCGCTAGAGGGCATCATAGGATCCTCCAGATCGCATCTCATTCGTCCGTTGAAACTCACGTTCCTATTTCCTCCGAAGGCCTCTGTGTATCCAATAAGTGACCTCCGAAACCCCCAT
>JAJRAH010000120.1 GCA_028679985.1 Methanomassiliicoccales archaeon | reverse complement strand
CAACGCGATGAAGATCCCTAAGAAGGATGGTCTTTTTCTCTATCTCCGATTCGAGTTCACTCCTCCCTATATGCGGAAACTCGACGCGCATATACTCTAACAGTTCATACGTTCTCGGTCTACCACTCTTACCTTTAGATGCAAGGTATAGCTCGGCGTTGGATATCATAGCATCACGAACATAGCTAGAACGCACAAGGAGATGGGTTTTCTACCGCCCGAGGGCGGTTTTTTTCGAAGCACAATGCTATGTTTAACCTTCGTGCCAGTAGCCGAGGCTGCCGCCGAAGGGCGGCATAACCATTATGAGCCGGTTCGACGATGAATCAATCATGACAGCTTACGAGGCGAAGATCGAGGTGACGCACGATTGTCCGTACTGCCACTTGACTTCTCGATTCCCGAACGCTTACGTATCCCTCTGGTGCAATTCGAGGAGCCACGTCATCGAGATATCGAGCGACTCGGACGAGGAACTTGTGGGGTTGGAAGAAGAGCTGCTTCGAGGCTCACATGACTCCGAATCGTTCCGTCAAGGAAGGAACGTGAACATAATAATGAGGGATTGCGACTGCGAGGGGATGAGTTCCGTATCTGACCTCATCGAGATGGCTGGCTGCTGGTATGTGCCTCCATCGGTGTATCACGGAGGATGGGAATACTACAAGATCATGACATGGAAGAGGGAGAACGTGGCGAAGCTCGTCCATCTGATCGAAGGCGCAAAAGGTACCGTGAAACTCGTCTCTATTAAGCCGCTCGGAGAGCAAGGACTGACCGGAGAATCTTGCCTGACATGGGGAAGCATCGTCGCCGGCCTGACCGGCAAACAGATCGATGCGTTGGCGAAGGCATACCAGATGGGCTATTTCGAGACGCCTGCAAAGATCGATGCGGACACGATGGCAAGGAAAGAAGGATTGTCAAGATCTACTTTCGCCGAACATTTGAGGAAGGCCGAATCGAAGGTGTTGTTCAACATATTCCCGATACTCCAGATGGCATCGAGAGACAATCGCACGAGATGATTGGCGGCCCTCCCTTGTCTAGAGGATTGGACAGTGAAGGCAGATGCGATCATCAGTCAGAGAGCTTCTTCAACAGCCACGCCATGTTCTCCGCGAGCTTCTTGAGGACGTTGATCGCCTCCTGATCATTGAGTATGTCCCCGGGCTTGTGCCCGGCACCAACGTTCCAGTAGTTCGAACCGACGACTATCCACTGTCCTATCAAGAAGAAGTAGTTGATGTCGGCAAACGCTGCCAACGCCCCCGCCCGCCTGTTGACCGTGACCGCCGCCCCGACCTTTCTCTTGAACGGATCCCCGTTAACCCTAGAGACATATCCGACGCGGTCTATGAATGCCTTCATCTGTCCCGTAACGTTCCCGAAGTACACGGGAGAACCGAGAATGACACCGTCCGCCTCGATCATCTTCTCGATGTACACGTTAACGTTATCGCTTTCGATAATACACTTCATGTCCTTGTTCTTCACGCATGCCAAGCAAGCAGTGCAGTCCTCGATCCCCTCGCTGCCGAACTGTACCAGTTCCGTCTCTATGTTCTCCTTACCCAGCTCGTCCAAAACCATCTGCAGTGCAATGCTCGTGTTCCCGTTCTTCCTCGGACTTCCGTTGAATGCGACTACTTTCATCCTTCGCCACCCTCGCTTCTAGCTTCTTTTGAAGGGGTAATGCAATGATAATAGTTACCCTTTTTCTTGTCAAGAAGTTGGGCCGACGGCAGGCAGCGGCCATAACATTCAAGTCCGATGATGAGTCTTTCCCATCGCCCGAAGGGTGATGCGATCGTCTCGTCATGATTGATCGACGATCTGAAAGGCCAGTCAAGGAGGGTCAGGATGCGGCTGTTGCTTAGAGTCGTTCAAGACGCGAACACAGGCAAGGGTGTCATCGAGGTGTTGGAACAAAGGACGATAACCTGCAGAGCGAGA
This sequence comes from Methanomassiliicoccales archaeon, assembly GCA_028679985.1. GTDB lineage: Archaea > Thermoplasmatota > Thermoplasmata > Methanomassiliicoccales > JACIVX01 > JAJRAG01. Next base: position 572 of record JAJRAH010000120.1, on the reverse strand, counting down.
ATAGGACTGATATCCTACGACGACGAAATCGGAAAGAAGTTCTTTATTGACTCGCTGACGCAGATGGGGAATACTGGAGAAGTGATTCCCCTGAAGAAGTAGGGAGGGAACGACATGAGGTTGATACTCAAAGTCGCTCAGGATGAGAAGTCCGGCAAAGGGGTTATCGAGATCATCGAGGACAAGGGTCCGATGATCAAGGCGGCGATCGGGTTCCTCGCGTACGAGAACGAAGAACAGAAGAAGTTCTTCATCGACACCCTCCTCAAAGGCGGAAAGTTCGGAGAGGTAGAGAGTCTCTGACGCCGAGTCAACTCGCCGGCTTGAAAGCGACGATCCTATCGTTGGCCACAGCGAGGAACGCCTGAACGGCCGTCTTCTCGTCCAACTTCGTCTTTTTCTTCTTCCGCTCTTCCTTTCCGGCTTTCACGAACGACCGCGCCTCCTCCTCCGAGTATGTGCGTCGGTCGGTCACCTCGACCCTGACGAATCCTGCCCTCTTGATCTTCGAAAGATACTCGTCCTCCATAAGGGCTCCTGAAACGCAAGCGCTCCAAAGGTCCAGATCCTCT
>JAJRAH010000119.1 GCA_028679985.1 Methanomassiliicoccales archaeon | reverse complement strand
TACGTGGTAGGGAAGATCGAGGACAAGATGGGGATCAGGGGATCGCAGCAGGCCCAGATATTCTTCGAGGATCTCGCCGTTCCTGCAGAGAACCTGCTGGGGAAGGAGGGCGAGGGGTTCAAGATCGCGATGTCGGCAATAGACTGCGGTCGCATCGGCATAGCATCCCAGGCGGTGGGCATAGCCCAATCCGCTCTGGATGATTCCGTTAAGTATGCGAAGGAGAGACAGCAGTTCGGCAAGGCGATCGGTGAGTTCCAGGCGATCCAGTGGAAGATAGCTGAGATGGCGTGCCTGACGAACGCTGCAAGGTTCTTGACGTACAGAGCCGCCTGGAAGAAGGACAAAGGGGAGAGATTCACGGCGGATGCCTCGATGGCCAAGCTCTTCGCCTCGGACGTTGCGATGAGGGTCACCAGGGAGGCCGTGCAGGTGCACGGAGGACATGGCTACATAAAGGGGTCGAACGTAGAGAGACTCTTCAGGGACGCGAAGATCACGGAGATATACGAGGGGACCAGCGAAGTCCAGAAGATCGTCATAGCCAGAGAGATGCTGAAGTAGAAAGCAACGCTCGTGGATTTCGGGCGATCTCCCTGCCAGACCCGCTCCGAATCGGTCCATTCGAATGCCTGGTAACGCCTGGACTTCATCCAATGCCTCGCAGTCCGACTTGCACGAGCAAGAAAATCATTAAATATCGAACCATGTATTCGCCGAGTGGTGTCAACACTCGCGGGATGTTGGCTCGAGGTGTGTGTAAAATGGAAGAGACCCTGTGCAATGTCGAATTCCTGAAAAGCAACTCAACCTACGTGGCAAGAGTTCAGAGCGATCTCGGCGGAGTGAGAGAATACAGGAGCTCTAGTCTCGAAGAGGTCCTCGAACAGGTCATCATCGACCTGCAAGAGGAGTTCGAGATGGCAACTTAGGCCATTTTCCCACCTTGATTGACTTTGCTGCCAAGGCATTGAGGAAGCAGGGCCTCCCGACAATTTGATCCGCTGCAACTTCGATGGCATGATTTGGGGGGGTTTCACGTGCAAGAAAAAGAGAAGTCAGAATATGAGACCGTCATGGCTCACTACTACGGCGACGATCAGGTCACCGCACTCATCACGCTCAAGATAGACACGAAAGACGCTGAGTCGGTGGCAGAAAGGATATCGGAGTACGACGTTGTCGAGGATGTCTTCCTGGTCACCGGGGACACCGACGTCGTTGCTAAGGTGAAATTCCGGAGTTACAATCAACTCAAGAGGTTCCTCGTCGAGAAGGTTGCGATCATTCAGGGCGTCAAAGACATCAAGACGTTGATGGTCGTAATGACCTTCAAAGAGAAGGGAGAGCTCAAAGTGGAGCCGGTGGCCGAGAAGAGCTCCGGGGAGGGGTAAGAGGCGCTAGCCGCTGCGACCATCGGCTCAGAAGAGGTGACAGCATGGAAACCAATGTCAAGCTCAAACAGATCATTGAGGTTCTCGACCAGCTCGCGGAAGATACGTCGGTCCCTAGAAACATCAGAAGAGGAGCGACCGATGCCAAGGATCGTTTGCTCAACCAGAGCGACGCCTTGGACGTCAGGACTGCGAGCGCGATCTTCATTCTTGACGAACTAGCGAACGATCCGAACATCCCGCTGCACGGAAGGACGCTCATCTGGAACATAATCAGCCAGCTAGAGACTGTCGGATAGTGCCGGGCCTGGAACCCTCACGGGTTCGCCCTCGACTGTGCGTTTTCTCGGATTCTGGTTTCTACTTTTCCAGTCGAAAAGGTTTAAAACGCAGATTGCGGATTTAGTGCGGAGGCGGCTGTAGTCTAGTGGTTAGGACTGGAGCTTCCCAAGCTTCGAACCCGGGTCCGAATCCCGGCAGCCGCACCAAGTTCTTTCTTATCCGGCGCGACCAGTCGATTACACCATCCAGTGAATCAATCCGATGGATGCGCATGCGTAGCGAACTCGTAGAATCCCGAGTGATCGCATGCACCATCCGTCATGTACTCATGCTGTATTTCGACGGTCCCCAGGCCAGCTCCGATCTCCTGATCCGCTGAGATCTCGTCGAGTAGGATTCTCGAATGTCGATCTCACAACCACTTCCATCTCGTCCTTGAGGCAGATTTCTCGCTCGGGTTACTCCGTTCGAAGCTGGATCTAGGTTGCACCTCGAACGAACCCTCAGGCGGCCCGCCCCGGATCCGGTCGAAATCGTAGGTCCTCTCGTAGTTGAGCTTCATGAGGAGGATCACCCCCAAGAAGTAGGCGAGGAGGACCAAGAGTACCGACGGCCAGAAGTAGATGAACAAGAATGCGACAATGACAATCATGAGCAGGCTCATCATGATTATAGAAGAGACGAAGCCGACGATGCGAGTGGGATGTCTCGGCGCGAATCCTATGTTTGTATAGCTCGTGCTTCTGACGATCGGTTGCAGCTCCGACGGGAATACCTTTCCAAGAACGACCGCGAAGGCGAGGGCCGCACAGAACGCCACGATGTGAAGCGGTCCGACCGTGACCACCACGGCTGCAAGCACTATGAAATAGATGATCAATGCGATTCCCATCCTCCTTGTCTTCCTGTGAAGTGGGAAGGCACTCGGCATCATTATCTTGCCGAGGGTGCGAGAGATGATCGCGCTGCTGAATTTGATGTACTCGGGGAGTCTCCGCGAGAGCCATTCTGCAAGCGGGACGCTTCTGCGCATAAGAGGCGGGGCAATCGCACTCGTGATGAAGCAGAGGACGCCCGCGAACGGATATAGCTCGGCTCCTTTGGTCGCGCCGACGGCCCGGCTGCCGACGCTGGCGAACATGACCGATTCCGCGTCCCTGCCGCAGAGAGAACTCCCGATCGTTACCGACGCTCTTGCCGAGAACCCGAGGAAGTAGGCGAGTATGGCGGTGATGAAGAGGTCGTTGAGGATGACGATTCCGACGGCTATCGCCACGATCCACCATGTGCCAAGGAACATCGCCGGATCGATCAACATCCCAAACGATACGAAGAAGATGGCCACGAAGGCATCCCTGAACGGGACGATCTTCTCCTCGAACCTGCTTGACACCTTGGTCTCGGCGAAGACCATGCCGATGAAGAAAGCGCCGATGATCGCTGGTACGCCTGAGATCTCGGCGAGCGCTGCTGAGAGGAATACTATTCCCAATGCGAAAATGACGAACATCTCGTCGCTCTTGATCCGCTGCAGATGTTTGACGGTCCTGGGAATGATCCAAATGGCGAGCACGACGAAGAAAGCGTAGAAGACCCCTATTCCTATTGCCAGCGCCGTGAGGTCGACCGGACCCGATCCGTCCTTGACCATGAGTCCTCCGATGATTGTCAAGAGAAGCATCGACAGGAAGCTCTCCGTGATCGACACGCCGATCAGGAACTCGGTTTCCGGATTCGCCAGCCGCTTGAGCTCGATGACCGACTTCATTGCAACGGCGCTGCTGCTCATTGATATGATTCCGGCGAGGAACACAGTGTCGATCAGGGGCCATCCGAGTGCGGTCCCCAGCATGATACCGGTGAACATGTTGACTCCGAGGTTCACCATTGCGAGAATGGCCGCGGTCGACTTCGTCTTCTTGATCTTGCTTATGGAAAACTCGAGACCTATGAAGAACATGAGGAGGATGAGACCCAGGTAAGAGAAGTAATCGATCAGGGTCGTGTCAGTCACGATTCCGTTGTAAGTGATAGATCCTAGCTGGAGGTGGATATTTGGTCCTATCAGGACTCCGGCGAGGATGTATCCGAGGATCACACTCTGCCTCAGCTTTGACGCTATGGCAGCCCCTACAAAGGCTATGAGCATGACCGCCCCGACTTCCAGCATGACGCTTTCGGTTGTTATCATTCCTTCCTCGCAGGCGGGTGCATCTCGTTCGTTTGCATCTCGCTGATTCAGCTAGAGGAACTCGCGATCGAGTTTCGCGCGCTTCTTCGGAGACACCTTACGATCTTGTCGCATTGAGACGAGCACTCCTCAGACCCCAGCAGAAGCCTCATACTATCCCATCTGACACGTCGACAAACCCTATGCATCCCTTGCCGACTATAGTCTACTGGAATATATTTATAGATTTCTGAGAATCCAAGAAAGCCAGAGCGAGACTGACCCTACTGTCGGACGGTCTCTAATCCTGATTCGATGAACGATGATACTGAAATAACCGCAGGGAATCCCCCGCTGCTTTTTTATCAGGACAACTATTTCACTGATTGATGGCGGAGCTATGGCATTCGCTGACGAAGGATGAGGTCCTTGATCGCTTGGATACCTCGAGGGAGCGCGGTCTCTCGAAGGAGGAAGCTGCAAGGCGCCTCCAGAAGTTCGGACCTAACGAACTCTCAGAGAGGGATAGGATATCCCCGGTCAAGATACTCCTGAGCCAGTTCAAGGACCTGATGGTCATAATCCTGATCGTCGCTGCTGTCATCTCCGGAGCGATTGCAACGTATCGCGGAACCATGGAGGAATGGTTCGACGCCGCGGTAATCATGGTGATAGTCGTCCTGAACTCGATAATGGGGTTCGTTCAGGAGTACAAGGCTGAGAAGACACTTCAGGCCCTGAAGCAACTCGCATCGCCCGGTGCGACGGTCATAAGGGGAGGCAGGGAAGAGGACATTGCCTCTCGCGATCTTGTGCCGGGGGATGTGATGATTCTAGTGACCGGTGACAAGATCTCAGCTGACGCAAGACTTATCGAGACTGTGAATCTGAAGGTGAACGAGGCTTCCCTCACCGGTGAATCTGTCCCGATAGAGAAGCGCGGCGACACAGTCGTCGACAAAGCGTCGTTCGTCGGCGAGCGAACCAACATGGTGTTCTCTGGCTGCACGGTTGAATACGGTAGGGGAAAGGCCGTTGTGACCTCGACGGGGATGGACACCGAGCTCGGAAACATTGCCGAAATGATAAAGATTGAATCGGATCAAACCCCATTGCAGAAGAAGCTTCTGGTCCTAGGAAAGCAGCTCGGGATAATCGTACTAGGTGTTTCAGTTTTCATCTTCTTAGTCGGATTGTTGAGGAACATAGCCCTGGAAGAGATGTTTCTGACCTCTGTGAGCCTGGCAGTCGCGGCCATCCCCGAGGGACTGCCGGCAGTCGTCACCATCAGCCTGGCACTTGGACTGCAGCGCATGGCGAAACGCAATGCCCTTGTGAGGAAACTCCATGCCGTTGAGAGTCTCGGAAGCGCCACCGTCATATGCACCGACAAGACTGGAACGCTGACGAAAGGCGAGATGAACATAAGGGAAATCTACACGGGGGAATTGATACAAGTCTCAGGAGATGGATTCGAGCCGGTCGGCGAATTCTCTACAGAAAGCGGGAGACTCGATCCTTCGCGGATCGATGGACTCATGTGGCTGATGAGAGCTGGCGTGCTCTGCAATGACTCGTCCCTCCAAAAGGAGAACGACAAATGGTTCGTCAAGGGCGACACGACCGAAGGCACGCTGATCGTCACAGCTATGAAGGCGGGCATCGACCCCGATGCGTTGAAGGCTGAATACCCGCGCATCTTCGAAGTTCCGTTCGATTCGGACAAGAAGCGCATGACGACCGTGCACGCACACGACGGCCGGAAGATCGCGTTCATGAAGGGCGCT
>JAJRAH010000118.1 GCA_028679985.1 Methanomassiliicoccales archaeon | reverse complement strand
TCGCTTCGGTAGCCGGCTTTGATCGCGTTCAGTTCCTTGATTTTCCTCTCAAGGCGCTCCAATTTAGGTACGAGCGTGTCCGATCACCTCCACGACTCTCTACCTTCGCTTGCCTTAAGATATTCCCGATTGGGGTATTAACCGTAACGCACCGCTTCGCCGACTGTTTGTCACTACTAGCCAGATTCTCAATACAATCGCGGATGCATAAAGGCGTCTCGGGCTCAAGATGCTACTCGGTCTATGTCCCCTTCACCCAGAGCTGCGACCCAGGCAGATCTCGAAGCATCCTGATAGAGTCGGAAGGAATCAAGTGCAAATGAGAACGACAATCGCAATCGGACGACCCGAATCCTTCGGAGACTACTCTGGAACCTGGAAGACGATCGATGAGCCGGTTCAGAGCGCACTCCAGCTTCCTCTCGTCAGGCAGGAGGACTGCTTGGAACCCCTCGCCCTTTTCAAGAAGGTAATCGATATGCCAACGAAGATTCTTCTCATGCGAGAAGTGCCTTCTGATTCTCGATTCCAATCCATTCATGGCTGAACCGACGTAAGCGTAGGTCCCTTGAGGGAAATACTGAACGCCAAGATTACCTACCCGAACCCATGCACCTTCTGGCATCCTCAACAAGAGAATGTATGCACCCTTCAGATTCCAGGACATCGATGAAACCTTTTCCCGATGGACGTCACGCGATCGCCCCGGAACACCCGTCGAGCATCTCTTTAGCGAGATCGGTGATCCGGTAGATTATCCAGTTTCCCTCCTGTCGACCCGATATGAGGTCTGCTTCCTTGAGAACGCTTAGATGATAGGACAGTTTGGAGTCCGGTACAGACGTGATCTCCTTTATCAGACATACGCATAGGGGATGACACTTCAGAATGTAGAGAATTCGCACCCTCAGTGGATCTGATAGAGCCTGGAACAGTCTCCCCAGCTTCTCCACGGCCTCATCGGGCGGCAGGGATGAGGCGATGCTTTCGATGCCTCCAATTTCCTCCAACGACTTTCTAATAGGATCCGGGATTTCCACTCGTCCACCTCCGATACGACGTTGAATCGCGATAACTGCCCGAATGTAATCTATGCGAAGCTTCGGTAATCAGGCTTTCGGGAAATCAGCTGCCGACAATCGAACGCTACGCGGTTGAAGCTGTTCCCTTAGAGTCCCTAGCATCGACCTCGCTCTTCGTCAGAATCTTGATGATCGTGCTTCCTCCGATCCTTGCCCCGGAGATCCTGGACACGTCCCCGAGTCTGTGACCGAAGATATCGATGCCGGCGAGCTGGTCCTTCCACTCTTCAAACGGAATCTTGACCCTGAGGCCGTCGAGGTGGAGCACTATCGGGGCGGGCCTCAGGCTCTTCTGCACCGCCTCCAGCGATTCGATCCTCTGCTTCATCTCCGCAGGGTGGACGAAGAGAGGATCCTCATCGACCCTCCTTCTCCTGACCTCAACGATCTTGCCAAGAGCTTCAGCGATCTCCTCCAGCTTGGCTATCTCCTCGGCGCGCCTCATTCTCTCGACCTTCCTGCAGACACCGGTGACAAGAGCCTCGCACCCAGGAAGCTGCGCGATATCGGGGCCGCAGGCGACGATCACGGGAATCTCGATGTTCTCGAAGAGCCGCACTTTCTCCTTCGTGATGCAGTCCTCGAAGTTGCCGAGGACGAAAACCGCCGCATCATACTCCTCGATAGTGGATTTCTCGTCCGCGGATATTTGAGCGGTCTGCCGTCCCTTCCCCCTTGCAAGCCCCATCACGACGGTTATGGCGCCGTACCTGCGAAGATGCTCCGCGATATCGCACACAGGGTGGGGCATGTGATGTCTTCCGAGCGTCGGAGCGACCACCGCTACCTCGGTCCCAGCCAGGGGGACCTCAGTAAGCTTCCCGCCGAGCTCCTGCGTCTTCTTCTCGATGACGGCAAGATCCTCCTCGGGGATCACGATCGTGACGATGATCTGAACCTGGACCTGTGTCTTCTGTATGACGAATCCTCCGATATCCTCGACAAGCTCGTAGAGTTCGTTGATCCTGTAGACCCCACCGTCGAACATGAGCACCTTGTACATCAGTCGACCTCCATCTCGGAATGGATCTTCTCAGCCATCTCGATCCACTCCTTCTTCATCTCATGCTCGGTCGCGGCGACCGTTGTGATTCTCTCCGACGAGATATTGTGCCGGATCTTGAACCCCTCAGGAAGGAGCCGCCAGATCGCGTCCAAGATCTTGCTCTTCAGCTCCTCCCCCGGATCCAGACCCAAGTCCAGAATCTCCTTCTCCGGCACTCCCCTGCAAAACAGCTCCAGCCTCGTCAGCTGATCCACGCGCTCGCGCCCGTACTTCTGCCAGAGGACCGATATCAAAGTGGGAGCGTAGGTCTCGTCCCTTATGGTGACCATCGTGCCCCCTTCCGTGGCAGAAATGTCCGCGATGTCGGAGACCTTGACGAGCCCGGGAGCCTTCCTCGTCCGAATGGAAATGAGGAAAAGCGGATCGGACGGCTTGATCACGAACCTCACGGCCTCTACCATTCTGGTGAGTCCCACGTCCAGGAGTATCCCGTTGAAGAGGTCAACGTAGCTGTCGGTACCGTATTTCTCGGTGCCCTCTACCTCTATCTTCATCTTCCACCTTCTATGAATCCGGATGCGAGCAGTGCAGCTCCGACGGAACCTATGTACTGCGACATGGCAGGCACTATCGGTCTCTGACCAAGGACGTCCGACATCGCCGTCACCATGCCACTGATGAGGGATGTCCCCCCCACCTGGATCACAGGCTGCCTGATATCGATTTCCTGAAGCTGCTGCTCGAACACCTGTTCTGCAACACTGTGACAAGCGGCCGAAGCGACGTCCTCGACGGACATGCCCTCTGCGAGAGAGGTGACTAGGTCCTGAATGCCGAATATCGAGCAGTAGGAGTTCATGTTCACCTTCCTGTAATTGCCCTTGTCGGCAAGCTGCCCGAGCTCGGTTATTTCGATCTTGAGTCGCTTCGCGACGAGCTCGAGGAACCTCCCCGATGCGCCGGCGCATATTCCGCCCATGGTGAAATTGTCGGGAATCCCGTCCCTCACAGTTATTGCCTTGTTGTCCATTCCTCCGATGTCGATGATCGTCGCCTCTCCCTTCTGCCTGTCTGCGAGCCAGACCGCGCCCTTCGAGTTGACCGTGAGCTCTTCTTGGATGAGCTTCGCTCCCATCTTCTTGCCGATGATGTACCGACCGTAGCCAGTGACCCCTATGCCCTCGATCTCATTCAGACTGACCCCGGCTTCGCTTAGTGCATGATCGACGGCTTCACTCGCGCTCGATAGTACCTCGCCAGTCGGCAGCCAGTATTTCCCCAGGATTTCGTTGTCCCTCATCACCATGGCCTTCGTAGTGGACGATCCGGAATCGATTCCGAGCGTCAAGCCTACCTGACGTTCCCTCGCGAGGAGTTCCTTCCGAGAGACAATCGTGACGAGAGCCTCCATCCTCGTGAGCATCTGCCCCGCTTTCGTGCGCTCAGTGAATGAGTAAGTGACGACAGGCATGCGAGAGTGATTCTGAATGTACCGTCGTATCTCGTTCCTGACCAACGCTCCCTCTGCACACCTGAAACAGCTCGTGATGAAAACCGCATCCGCATCGTACCTGCCCTCCGTGAGAGCGACCCCTCTCGCAATGAGCAGTCTGAGCTGCGGGCTCGTCGGGGAGAACCCGAACTTCTCCACAGACTTGTCCACCTCTTCGAGATCTATGTCAGGAGAAACCATCTTTGCGCCGACGGCGGTCGCGGCCCTCTCGATCTCTCCCTGCACACCGCTGTACTCTGATCCGCACGAGAGCTGAGCTATCTTGATCATTTGAGCCCCTCCAGGAATTCCTTGATCTCTGAGACCATCCTTTTCGCCCCCTCCTCATCCTCTGGGTAGGGCACCTCAAGAATCGGGATTCTTTTCTTCCTTAGAAGGTATTTGACCATCTCATTGGTGCGATAGCACCCTACGCAGCCGAACGAGTAGGGAGGGTCTTCCATGACAATCGCGGCTTCAGCTTGGTCGATCAACGGCCCCCACAGAGCCAATCTCCCCCGGATGCCGGAAGGGACCTCGACCCCCGCGTACTTCAACCCCTTCTTCACGTCCTCGGGCGTGACGTTCAACGGGGGAGAATCTATCTCGAGGTCCGTGACCCTCTCCCTTATCGCCTTCATCACGCTCAGCGGCTCGTGCCCAAAGCGCTCCACAAGATCGTAGAGTATGAGACTGTTGGGCGGAACGATGAAAACCTTCATTCCTTCACCTCCTCGATGATGTCTCTCAGCTTCTTGACAGGTATCTTCTCCTTCCTCTTCGGCTCCTTCACCTTCTCCCCTCTTTCCGCAGCAGACAGTCCTTTCTCCACCAGAGATAGGTCCTTCCACTCCTTCTCGAGCTGGGTGAAACCGGGACGAGAACCATGGTGAGCGCGACACCTTCTCGTGTCGCCGATGGGGTAGCCCCTGATCTTCGAAAAGATGCGATTGGGATCGAGCTTCCTGACCTCACTCAATGCCTCTCGAACATCCTTCTTGCTTCCTTCGATCATCGCTCCATAGCAAGTCTCCTTGATCGTCAGCTGACGCCCGAGTGAGTGGATGAATCTCACGACTCGGTCGGGCGTTATGTCCGACGTCGGCGCTATGACTATCATCCTCGTCTCACTTTCGTTTTCCACTTCTGGCCCCCCTTGGCTTCTTCCTAGGCTTGACCTCTCGCACGTACACCACGTCGCCGTCCTTCAGATCCTTCATCAGCTGGTCCACGTCGCTCACGATCTGTCCCACTACGTTCGTGCCGTATCTCTCTTCCCCGGTCGGACCGAACTCGTTGCTGGCCTGCAATCTCAGGCCGATCAAACCCCTATTCGGCCGGGACATGTTCGTCACGGCGACCTCTCCTTTTCCTGATTCCTTGCCGAACGTGCCCTCCGGCACGAGATCCAGGGCCTCTTTCGCGTTCCCCTCGAAAGTCACGAGAGGCATATCTGGATAAGTGAAATGCACCTTCATCGTCCCGATCGGCTTGTGATCCAACCCGGTCATCTTCCTGATGTAATGGGCAGTTTTCGGCGCCTTCTCGTCGTCGAGCGTCAGATCATTGATCCTTTCGGCGGAGACGCCTAGAGTCTCGACCTCTTTCATCGCCAGGGCTTCGACGGTGAGCTCCGGTTCCTGTTCGACAACCATAGCGTCGTCGCCGACCTCCCCCTTTCTCGCCTGAACCAGACCTGCCGCCGCGAGAAATCTCTGACCATCGCTCTGCGTCATTCCGATGGACATGATTCTGGTCGGTTCCGGGATGATGGTAAGGTTCTTGCCTTCAGGGATAAGCCTCAACAGCTCCTTACCTTTAGTGACGGTCCCTATGTTGCTGTGTGTTGGCGCCAGCTGCCGTCGAACCTTGTATAAGTATATCCGGCCCATCCCTGCCCCCTCGTGCCTGACAGTGACCGAATCCTCATCCCGTACCGAGATGACCTCGGGGACGAGCGAGACGTCCATGTTGGAAGAGCAGGCAACGTAGGTCTCGGTTCTGTCTGTGACAGGGAGCGTCCCTTTCTCCGTGACAACTAGGAAGTGCTCGCAATTGACTGGTGAGTTCTTGTTGAGCTTCACGCCCACATAGCTCTCTATCGACATTCCGTCGGTTACCTTCATTCTCATATCATTGGTGATGAACGCGTCCTTCGCACTCATCTCCAATACTACCGGTTTGATCTCGAGGATTCTATCCCCCTCGTCCAGGATCTGCAGCACGTGTCTGCCGATCGTGATCCTGCCGAAGACTCCCCCCTCGACGCCATATTCGCCGTCATGATCCAACCTGCTGACCATGATGTATGTCGTTCTGTTGTCGAATCCTCCAAGTGTGAAGAAGCAATCGTATCTGAAGTAGTGATGCTTCCCTCGGCTCACCTTCACATCTGTCGGAAAGGCCCCGACCGCGAGAACCTTAGAGGTTCTCCACCGCACGCTCTTCCCGGAGATTTGATCAAGCGCTCTCCTGAACACGCTTGCGAAAGCGGTGTCATCCAGATGGAGGATCATCCTCCCCTTGGGGGTCGAGATCTCGAACTCGTTCGTTTCCTTCTTCACCAGATCCGCCGACCGGATCACCGCTACGAAGCAGCCCTTCTGATACGGCCTCCCTTTTAGGACATCCCCGAGCGAGGAGCCCTCTTTCGCCTCGAGGGGTTCTCCGTTGACTTTGACGATCATCTGGTCATCGATTGTCATCACTAGCGGCGTTATATACTTTTTCACAACACAGTCAGGGTTGCCAGCATGCAACTTCGACTGCAAATGAGGACTCACCTAGCAAAGTGGATGGCAAATGTCAAGTTATTAATACGGAATCGCTGGTTGAGAGAGCCGCATGGACGAGGAGGAGATACTTCGCAACGTCGAGAACAAGATAAGGAGCATACCCGGCGTCGTGGACATGAAGTACCTCGATGAGGATCTCAGGGAGAAAGTAGCGAGCGTCGAACGTCAGACCGAGGAGAACGGTGCGGTCGGAGGTCTCATGCCCTTCGTGAACAAGGGCGTCTGGGAGACTCTGAAGAGGGAGAAGTGCCTGGTCGTTGTTCTCGGTTCACACGAGACTCCCTTCGTCGTGCCAGACCATGCGATATATCTGCTCGACCAGAAGGGACAGATAGTCGGGGAATTCTTGAACGAGGACAGACGAAAGGAGATGAGAAGAAGGGACGACGTGTATTTTCTCAGCGAGGATTTCGTCCTGTACCATGGCCTCGAGATCAGCGGGGAGCCATTCTTCCTCGTTCCGGAAATCGAATTCCACGAGATCGACGACGTCGAAGGCGTGACGAGCGTGATCTCCGCCAGCATATCCACCCCCTGCGATCACTTGATCAGGAGCTCGATGGGACACATGACAAGAAAAGTCTGGACACATCTGATCGGCTTCGATATCGCGCGGAATTCGAAGGCTGAGTGAAGCTTACATCACATATCTACGGTTTTCTCAGGGAGAGACAACCTCCTTTCTCCATTATCACGACTCAGAGATACTTCTTCACCTTGGAAAGGATCTCGTCCAACTTCGTCTGAGGACAAGTGACTCCTCGTATGACGCCTGTGACTATGTCGACTATCCTGCCTTTCGTGGCGATGTCCTCCTTCTTCGGCATCACGAAGCGCGTCTTGGTTCCGATCCTTGCAAAGTCCTCGAAATCAACGGGGGCCTGACACACAATGATCGCGGGAATGTCCACGTTCCTCAAGATCAATCGAGCCTTGTAGATTATGTGATTCCTCACATTGCCCAGATGTATGAGAGCGAGCTTGAACTGCTGGACCCGGTCGATTTCGATCTGGTCGAGTCCGAATATCGATCCCGTACTCACGTCCGGAGCATCGGCGGGCACCCCGGACCCGGCATTGACGACGATGACGCTGGTATCGATGCCCTCCTCTCTGAGAGCATAGGTGATCTCGCAGACGGGCTTGGTGATGTGCCGCTTGCCGGGGCCCATAGCCACAGCGACGACGTCCCTTCCGCTCTCCGAGATCGTCGCCCTTTGCGCCAGACCTCCTCCTACGCCCAGACCTCTGGATTCCCTACATTCGACGAACCGCGTGTGCCTTCCGATCCGATCTTTCACGCCTCGACCCCACCACGAAGCATGATTTCTTCTTCGGTCCCGCTCAAGGTTGCGACAATCTCCTTCGGATCTCCGAGAGCGACTATCTTGCCGTTCTTCATCATCGCAGCCCTGTCACAGCAATTCACGACGAAATCCATATCGTGACTGACTATCAGAAACGTCTCGCCGAGCTCCTTGCGCGCGTTCAGAACCGACTTCGCGACCGAGAGCTTTGTGATCGGGTCCATCGTGCCGGTAGGTTCGTCGAGAATGACAAGCCTAGGCTCCTTGATCAGTACCTGGGCGAGGGCGATGCGCTGCTTCTCCCCTACGCTGAGGGACTCGGGATACGCGTACAGAAGACGCTCTATTTCCCTGTTGTCGAACCCCACTCCGGCGAGAACCTGCACGGTCTTCATCTTTGCCAGCTCTGCTGGCATCTTCATGCCGATGCAGACCGTCATGTTTTGCAGCACCGTGTCGAAAGGGTACAGACAGTACTCTTGGTGAAGCATGCCGATGTAGGGAGTGGCCCTCCCGCGGCCCGCCTGGCCCATTTCGGCCATGTCGACCCATTCATCCCCGATTCGGATCGACACCTTCCCGTCCGTGGCGGGCGTGATTCCGGATATCATCCTCGACAAGGTCGTCTTCCCCGCACCGCTGAGGCCTACAAGCCCGAACACTTCCTTCTCCCCTATTTCGAAAGAGACTTCATCCACGGCCCTGACGACCCCTCTTACGATCGAGTAGAAGTACTTCTTGGCATTCTCGACCTTCACAATCGGCTGGCCGATCGGTACCTCTTCGACCTCCTTCGGACCGTATCCGATCATGAACTCTTTCGTGACCTCCTCGGGGGCACCCCTCTTCATCATCTCTCCGGCTTCGAGCCATATTGCCTTGTTCGAGAGCCGATTTATCGCCTTCGGCCAGTGCGAGGTGACGACCATCGTCATGCCCTTGATCTTCACCGCATGAATCAATGACTTATGAACAATCTCTGCAGTCTGCGGATCCAACGTGCCAGTCGGTTCGTCCGCAAGGAGAAGGATCGGGTCCCTGGCGAGTTGACGTGCCAGAACGCACCTCTGCTTCTCCCCGCCGGAGAGATCGCGAGCTATGTGAGTGACCCTGTGCTGGAGATTCACCATTGTCAGGAGCTCGATTGCCTTCTCCACCTTGTCCTTCTCGTTGTATCTGTCTCCAAGCGCTTCGAAAACGTTCTCTATCACAGTCAGATCGCCGAAAAGTGCGAAGGTCCGCTGAAGCATGATAGCGATCCTCTCCCTCATCGCAATTCTTATAGAATCCCTTTCAC
>JAJRAH010000117.1 GCA_028679985.1 Methanomassiliicoccales archaeon | reverse complement strand
TGGTCTCCGGCGTACAGGTGGTCGAGGAAGCGGTTATCGGTGAATCCGTTGTGATAAGTGCCAAGGTCAAGAACGATGGATACACGTCGGCCATGGGCGTCGTAGTGAACTTCTATGCGACTGACTCCGACGAGCTGACAAGGTATCTCGGAACTGTCACGAAGGACATAGCCAACAACGCGACGGTGTATGCGAACCTCACCTGGGCGGTCAACGTCACAATCGGACAGTATGCCCTGACCGCAACTGTGAACCCCCTCGGACTGATCGAGGAAGGCAACTACGACAACAACGAGGCAGTCACGGAGCTCCAGGTGAACGCCTATCCTATCATATTGATCGACCTCGGGAACGTTTACAAGTACGAGGCAGGCAGAGAGATCCCTGTGAGCGGCACCGTGACCAATGAGCTTACTGGAGATCCAATCGCAAATCGCTCGGTGTGGGTGAGCCTTGTCGATTCCGATGGCATCGTCCAAGGGGACAATGTGACCGGAAGGACCGGCACCAATGGCGCCTTCCAGCTCTCGAAATACATCCAACCCGGTCAGGAAGAGGGCAGCTACACGATCCGCGTGACGGTACAGATCGGAAACCAGACATTCAGCAACACGGCCTTGATCGAAATCGAGCAGGGATTCGTCGAGGCTCCGACGGAATGGTGGATATACGTTCTGATACTGATAATCGTCGCCGCGATCATCATCTTCTTCTCGGTGTACCTCTACAAGTATGGTCTCGGGAAGATGGTCGAGTGCGGTGAGTGTGGCGCACTGATACCGGAGTCCTCGAAGCGCTGCCCGAAGTGTGGCGTTGAGTTTGAGGCAGGAACGGCGAAATGCAGCGAGTGCGGTGCCTGGATACCTGCGAACTCGACCGAGTGCCCCGAGTGCGGTGCGAAGTTTGTCGCCGCGCCGATCCCTGAGGAAGAAGACGAGTACATGAAGAAGATGAGGGAGCAGTACCAGCAATTCGTGGACGGTTACAGGGAGCAGGCCAAGGACGTTCTCGGGAAGAAGTACTCGGAGGCCAAGTTCGCTGACTGGTGGAAGAAGCAGCCCACATACGTGACATTCGAGAAGTGGCTGTCCCAGGAGGAGGAGCGCAGGAAGCTAGGCGCGTTCGCCTGCCCGGTGTGCGGCACACTCAACCCAAGAGGAGCAAAAGTCTGCCACAAGTGCGGTACTGTCTTCGAAGTCCCGAAAGAGGCCCCGAAGGAAGAAGCTGAGGAGGAAGGAAGGCCGAGGCTCAGAAGGATAGTCAAGCGGCCGGTAGAGAAGAAGGTCCTAAAGAAGGCAGAAGAGGCACCGGCCGAAGGAGCACCTCCGGAGCAGACGGCAGCACCTCCAGAAGGAGAGGCACCAGAGGGCGAGGAATCGAAGTAGCAATAAGACAAACCATTTTCTATCTTTCTTCTTTTCTTTCTCTTGCTTTTTCATCTGCCCACGTTACACCAGATCGTCAGGTGAACAGGCCCCCATCCGAGGCCGGATTTCGTCGAAAAGCCTAGACTGATGATGCAAGAAACGTGGCGTTGAAGGGATACGTTCCGCGCTAATGCACTGTATGAGAAAAGATAGTCAGAAGAGAAGATGTCCCGACTACTGCTGCGTCATTTTCTCTCGAATTTCTTTGATCGTCTTTTCGGGATCCTTGTAGTACGCCGATATGATGTTCGCGACCTGCCGGTAGTTGTCGACTCCTATCTTCTTCATGTACTCGAGGATATCGACCCTCCGCTTCACCTCGCGCTCCATCTCCCTTGGAGACCAGTTCCTTATCGTCCTGACTTTCTCGTAGACGTAAGAGTGTCCGCTGAAGTTGAACGTGTCATCCGCAGGGTTCCACGTGTGCACGGCGTTCGTGATGAGTTCCCCGGTCTCGGGGTCCATGCCGACTATCTCGGTCAAGGACTTGACCCTCCTTGTCATCTTCGTGCCGACTTTCACCTGCGCCTGCAGGAGCACTATGTCGAGAGCGGTCATGAGGGCCCTCGGGAGATTGATCGGATCGTTCTCCATCCTGTGGACCATAGCTTGAACGTCCTCCGCGTGGAAGGTGGAGTAAGCGGTCTTTCCTGTCGCCATCGCTTGGAAGACCACGTAAGCTTCCTTCCCTCTGACCTCACCGACCATCAGGTACTGAGGTCTCTGTCTGAGAGCGGTGGTCAATAGTTCGAACATGTCGATGGTGCCGGTTTTGCCGCCGGTCCTGCCACCGAATCCCTCCCTTGTCAATGAGGGGATCCAGTTCTCGTGAGGTAGGTTGAGCTCCCTTGTGTCCTCGATGCTGACGATCTTCATTTGAGGAGGAATGAACAGCAGGACGGCATTCAGAGTCGTCGTCTTGCCGCTCGCCGTCCCTCCGCAGACGAGCATCGAGCTCCCGTACTCCGTCGCAATCCACAGATACGCCATCATGTCGGTGCTCATCGTTTTGAACTTCAGAAGGTCGATAGGGGTGAACGGGTTCTCCTTGAAGCGTCTGATCGTGAAGGACGATCCCCTCTTCGTCACGTGCTTTCCGAGAGTTGCATTGAGTCTCGAGCCGTCCGGTATAGTGGCGTCGAGGAGGGGGTCTGCGACAGATATGTGTTTCCCGCACTTCTGCGCAAGCCACACGACGAATGCGTCCAGCTCGACCTCATTGTCGAACTTGATGTTCGACCTGATCGACCCGTACTTTCTATGGTAGATGTAGAGTGGGATCCCGACCCCATCGCAAGAGCAGTCCTCGACGTTAGGATCGGTCATCATGACGTCTATTGCCCCGTACCCGATGAAGTCCCTCCGGAGGTAGTAGACTATCCTATCCTTCGAGATGGGGTGAAGCGTGACACCGAACGTCTTCATGAGAGAATCCGTCGCCTTGTTGAGAATCCTTTCCTTCTCCTGCGTCGACTCTACCTCTGTAAGGTTGAGCGTCATGATGAGGGCGTTCTTCAAGAGTTCCAGGAGATTGTGCTCGTCCTCGGAGAGACCCGGTTCTATGACCTCGTATAGGTACTCGCCTCCGACGTTGTCGTACTTTATCCGAACGAATGAGTAGGGATCGACGATCTTCGATATCTCGACCTCGTCGACTCCGGGATCAGCTATCTTCGGGATCTCCGTGATGACTTCGATAGGGCCCTTGTTCACGACAGACGGGATCATTACCTTCATCGGCTTGTTCTTCAGTTTCAGAAGGACCGAAAGATATCTCGATGAGAGTCCGCCCCGAGACTTCTTCTCTCTTGACTCATCAGCCTTCTCCTCGGGCATCGGCTCGGGTCTCGCTGCTTCCGTCATCTATCCTCCTCCGATTACTCTTGTACCGATGAAGCCGATGATCAGCATGATGAAGCTATGTCTTAGCCCGTTCGATATCCTGCCATCTTGAAGGACCCCTGCAAGAATCCCATCTCCGAAGGCGTGCAAGACGACCGCGACCACGAATATGAACTGCACCTGAGGGATGACTTCTGTCTGTATCGTCGCCGGCAGGCTCGTTATTCCGGCAGCCTCGGCGCCTTTGGCAACCTGCGCGCCCGCCTCCGCCATTTTCGGGAGGAAGGTCGAGTTCAGGATGAAGATGGTCGCAATGAACACCATGAAGGCGATGTATGTGACGACCATGTAGGTCGACATCGCGATCTTCCTCTCGTTCTCGTTGAGCATCGTCTCCCTTGCGTCGTGGGCGACCATGGTGAGAACGTCTGCAACGCTTCCCCCTGCGTCGTTCGCCTTTATGATGATCGACATCATCCTGTTGACGAGAGGTGTGTTCACCCTCTCGGCGAACAGACGCATCGCGTCCGCCGCAGGCACTCCCCAGTCTATCTGAGCGGCCATTCTCCTTATCTCGGGGGTGAGCTTCCCGTATCTGCCTCTCGATGCCACCTTCACGGCTTCCGCCAAGGTCATCCCGAAACGTCCAGCCTCCGCCACGTCCCTGAGGAAATCGGGCAATCGGGATTCTATCTCCTTGACTTTCTTATGGCGGTAGGTCACGTAGAATCCGTAAGGTCCGCTTATGGCCATCAGTCCGAACGCGACGAAATCAATCCACTTGAGTCCGGTCTTCAGCCCTCCTATAGCATCGATCGCGCCTATCAGGAACAGAATTACTGCCACAATGATGCCAATGGTCAGGATGGTCCTGGCGTAGTCCCTCTTCTTGGTCGTCAGCTGCGATACGTCGAGTATCTTCTCTTTCCTGTCTTCCTTCTTCTGTTTCTTCTTCTTCTTAGCCAACGCGACCACCCCTCACAGATTTGCCTCCTTGGTCATGTTCCATATGTAGAAGATGAATCCGAATTGGGAGATCGGGATCATCAATCCGACGACCGCGTAGAGAAGGGTGATTGTCATGTCAGACGAACCTCCTCCTCCGGGCACGATCGCCATTATTGCCATGATGACAACTAGGAACAGAGGAAACGCGACGACGACGGTAACGAAGGTCTCTGCCATCAGACCGAGCGTTTCGAGCTCTGACCGCATCTCGAGCTTCGCTTCCTTTTCGAACTGCTCTGCCTTCTGCAGGAAATAGGGTTTCAGCTGACCACCTGAGGTGGAGGTCGTAACCACACCCTGCAAGAACTCCTGGAATCTCGAAGACGGGGTTCTTTGGGCGGCCTTGTTAATCGCGGTGAGTATGTCGATGCCGAGAAGTTCTGTATCCCTCGTTACCCACTCCGCCTCGTTCTTGATCTCTCCGTAGATATCCTGCCTTGATAGCTCCTTGAAGATGACATCGACGTTGACGTCAGCAGATGCCATCGCGGATATGAAGCTCATCGCGGCGCCTATTCTCTTGTCTATGTCCCTTCCTCTGCGCTTTGCCACCGAGGACGGCGAGGAAATCAACACCACGTACGCTAGCACGGGAGGTATGGCCACCATAAGCACCAATCCAACCAGCACGAGCGCTGCATCGACGTGGAAGAAGCTCAGTATTATGCCGCCAAGCAGAATGGCCACGACTGCAGCGATGGCTCCCACCAGTATTGTCGCCATCCATGTGTAGGCCACGTACTCCTCGGGGCGCATCTTCATATGCGCCTGGAGCAGGCTCTGCTCGAGCTTGGGGTTGGGTTTGGCCTTCAGCCTGACGAACGCTCCAAGGGTTCTCCAGGAGAACTCCTGGAACTTCGTAAGCTTGATGTAATCCGGGATCGCCCCTTGCGGTAGCCTGACGACGTGAGGGCCGACAGTCTCGGCCTTCTCCTCCGCTTGTTTCGTCTTGAGGTACGACTTCTTAGAGGCCTCTAGCCTCGCAAATATGTCTGAGACTTCAGGCGACAACCGGTGTCACCCCCTCTTCCATTTCCCTGCGAACCCTCTTGATAGTCTTCTCAGGATCTTTGTAATAGTTATTGATGAGGCCCCACAACTGTCTGTGGTCCGTTATGTCCTTCTTTACCATGTACTTCACAATATCCACTCGCCTGTTGAACTCCTCCATCATCTCTTCGTGGGTGAGGCTCTTCATCTCCATTATCTTGTCAAAAAGGAAGCTGTGGCCTTTATAGATGAACTTGTCAGTCGCCTGATCCCACTCGTAGACGGTGTTCGTGATCAGTTCGTTCGTCTCCGGCTCGAAACCTACGATTTCTATCACTTGCTTTATCCTTCTGACGAGGTCGATTCCCACTCTCGCATGTGTCTGGATGACAACGTTCCTCAGTGCCGTGAGAAGGATCCTAGGGCAGTTGATGGGCGGGTTCTCGAGCCTGTTCACCATCGACTTGACAGAGTCGGCGTGCATCGTCGAATAAGTCGTGTGCCCCGTTGCCATCGCCTGGAACATGATGTAAGTCTCCTTTCCTCTCACCTCACCGACGATGATGTAGTTCGGGCGCTGTCGCAGGGAGGCCCTTACGAGGTCATACATGTCTATCTCTCCGGCCGCCTTCCCGTCCGCCCCCCGCTCTCCAACGCCGGACCTCGTCGCACCTGGTATCCAGTTGTCGTGCGGGAGGTTTATCTCTCTGGTGTCCTCCATGGTGACGACTTTGGCACCCGGAGGTATGAACAAAGCGATCGAGTTCAGCGTCGCGGTCTTCCCGCTCGCAGTCCCGCCCGCAATGATCGCCGATTCCCCGTTTTCAACGCCTAGCCAGAAATACGCCACCATTTCGGGGTTCGCCGTCCCATACTTGACGAGTTCCACCGGGGTGAACGGCTTCTCTTTGAAACGCCTGATAGTGAAAGTCGACCCTCTCGTTGTCACTTCCCTGGAATAAGTAGCCTGGACACGATGTCCTTCTGGAGTGGTGCCGTCGAGAATCGGGTTTGAAACGGATATCTGCTTGCCGCATCTCTGTCCAAGAGCGACCACGTAGGAGTTCAATGCATCCTCATCATCGAAAGTGAGTTTCGTCTTTATGCTCTCGTATTTGCGGTGGAATAGGAACAACGGGATGCCGACTCCGTCGCAGGAGATATCCTCGACGTTCTCATCTCCCATGAGGGGATCGATCGGGCCGTATCCGACGAAATCCCTCGTGATGTAGTATCCGATCTTCTTCCGAGCCAGTGGATCCATCCTGACCCCTCGGCTCCTGATGTAGCTCTCAACGCTCTCCTCCAGATACTCCTCCTTGTCAAGCTCCGTGAGCTTGTCCCATTCGTATCCGAGCGTCCTTTCGAGCGTGTCCTTGATGAGCTTGAGCAACTTCTCCTCTTTCTCCGTCAGCTTGGGCTCAAGCGTCTCCAAGATGTAGGTGCTGGTGTCCTTGTTGAAAGTCACGCGGACGTAGCTGAACGGTTCAACCACAGGATAGATGTCAGTGACCTCGATGGAGGGATTGTCGATCTTCGGTATCTCCGTGATAACGGAACCCCTGCCCTTGGACCACTCGATTCTCTGGGCAATCTCGCCAACTGGAAGTCTGACAATGGACGCTCGATTGGGTGCGATCCTTCGAAGGAACTTGAGATAGGAATCCCTTATCCTCTCTCTGACATTCGATTCGCCCTGGAAATCCTCCCTTGACTCATCCCGAGAGAAGACCTGATTCTCACTGGGCTGGGCGTTGTCCGGTGTCTTTTCTGCTTCAGCTTCCTCCATTATCACACCGCTTCAATACTTAGATCTGCACCTCGACGTTCACGAATGCCCTGTTGTAGGTCAAGGAGCCAGAGTTCTTTATCCAAAGGGTGACAATGTGGACGTCATCGTTCACGGTCTTGTCCGATATGCTGTAATCGGTCAAGGCCAGTCCGGCCTTTGAGCACAAGTCACCAAGGTATTCCTGCCATGCTGTCCAATATCGCGTAGTGAGCGTGATGTTGACGTTCTTGTCGGTTCCGTATCCGACAGAGTAAGTCTGGGAATCAATGTAGACGAGGTTCAGGTTCAGGCCGACCATTCCCGTCCCGCCCACGCTCGCGTTGGTCCCAATGAAATCGATCTGGGTGAGTCTGACGTTCACTGACGATCCGATTTTCTCGACCTCAAGGCTCGGATGGGCTCTCACAATCTGGCCGTCCTGCTGCTTGACGATCATTGCGCCGTTCTCGTATGCCACCCACTGCTGGACATAGTATCTGTTCGGAGCGTAGAGTTCCACTACCCCTCCGCCCGACTCCGAGACGGATGTCTTCACGCTCTCAAGCGTGTAGTTGAATTGAACCTTGATGCCAGAGTCACCCATCCCCTGAGGTGAATACGTAAGCAAGCCAGCAGTCGGGGAGGCGAAAACCGGTATTCCCGCAGCGCCGAGTGTGATCGGCGAATACATGTGAATAGAAGTGGAACCAGTCACCTGGGCAGTTATTATGAGGTTGTCGATCTTCCCTTTGAGATCGCCGAACTGGTTTATGGCGGCGTTCATGTGCGCTCTCTCGTTGTCCTGCATCCACACAGGGATGTAGGAGTTCGTGAACATCGAAAGGAATGTCAAGAAAACCAGCAGGGCCATGATTGTGCCCACAGTAGACGCGACGCCTTCCTCGTCACGCCTCAGAAAGTGATGCTTATCTAGCCTACTCATTCAACGTCCCTCTCGGGAACCGAACATACCTCCACCAGTGACCCAGTTCCTTCGGATGAAAATGAGCAACATATAACTATTTAAACATGTCGTGGTTGCTGGCTCATATTGAGAACGACGTTTGGAACAATGTCATTCGGGCGACTTCGGACCCCTCTCGGATCTAGGGGCATGGTGGAATCTGCAGGTGTGGGGCTTTGCGACGGTCGACTGAAGGCAATCATGCGATACGGGCGGCTTATCCAGATTGATCACTAAGTAAGCTTTATTACAGTCCTCTCTGTTCTCTGAACGCACGCCGCGGTAACTCAGTTGGGAGAGTGCAAGACTGAAGTTCCCTCACGGGAGCGGATATCTTGAAGTCGCTGGTTCAAGTCCGGCCCGCGGCACCTCAACTGCAATTCACACCTCTTTCTTGACAAATAGCCATTGTCGAAACAACTATTATGTCATTCTGCGATTGGCCCGGTGGGCACGATGATGCAGGTCAAGGGTTTTGAAACCAACATGATCGAGGCAAAGAGGTTCTCCAAGTCCGGAGAGCGCATATCCAATGTGAGAATCGATCAGAACAGCACTGTCACTCAGATTTCGAGAATCTCGGATGACAGCGCGTCGGTGGAGTTCAGATTCATGGCGAACTATGTCGGGATGGGATACATCAAGATCGAGGGCCAGATCCTGCTTTCTGGCGAGGTCGGCGGTCTCGTGGAGGAATGGTCTAAGAAGAACTCTATGCCTGACGAAGCGGCGAACCTCGTTCACAACATGATCGTCTCGAACTGCATCCCCACGGCCTTGCTTGTCGCCCGCGATATCAGGCTCCCCCCGCCATTCCCGTTGCCGCGGGTGAATATCCAGAAGAAGAGCGTAAAGGGACCCGGAGAAAGCGTCGAAGTCGCTTGAACTTCTTCTCTCTGTGACTTCATCAGCGGATATGATCGAGCGAGAATGAACCTATGGTCAGTCCGTGCTTGCTCGACGTGTACCTTATGTACGCTCTTGACTGAACGTCGGAAATTCCGCCCACAGCGAAGAAGGTCCTGAGCTGGTCCACTTTGAAGTCGATCATACCGTCCATGATCGACCCCAGCATCTGGATTTCCTGCTCGCCGTGCATGCCTTTCTCGATGGTGTACAACGCTACCGCCTTGTCTCTCTTCCTTCGGCCGCAGAAGGGGCTCAGGAATCTGAATGCGGTGTTCGGGTCGGAGTAGGCGATAAGCGTTGATATCGATCTGAACGCAAGACGATAGAACTCGTGTTTTTCTTTGTAGGTCTTGATTATCTGCTCGACTGCGTCCATGATCTTGTCGTGGTCGGTCGGTTCGTCGACGTAAGTAGTGTAAGGGTCATCGGCAGTATCGCCCATGCTTCTAGAGTAGGAGTCGACGTAACGGACCAGTCCCAGCTTCTCATATTCCTCGTAGCCTGACAGGACGTAGTTCATCTCTTCCCTGATTTCTCTCGGCGTCTTGTCGGTTATGACCCATATTGCTGGTAGTCCTTTCTTAAGTCCCTCAGCGATGAACTGGTTTACCATGACCTCTTTTCCGATGAATGGAGGACCGTGAATGAGGATGTTCGATCCGAAGGGAATGCCGCCGAGGAGCAGATCGTCTAGACGATCGTTTCCGGTCCTTACCTTCGCCTGCTGCACCTCCAGCGCTCTATCCTGCTCCCTGGCGGATATCTCGTCCTCTATGATGCCTTGCTCCTTCCGGCGCAGCTCCTCCATCTTCGCGTTAAGGTACCTCTCCTTCGCTCGGATCTCTTCTTCCTTTCTCTGGATCTCCATCTTCAGCTCCTCGAGACGTTTCTTCATTTCGACTTCATCCACGCCCTGGAGCTGCTTCTTCATTTCCTCGAATCTGCGGCGTTCCTCAGAGTGTACCTTCTCTCTGTGAAGCAGGTCTTCCTCCCTTCGGAGGATCTCATCTTCTTTGTAGGAAACAACGGACTTGATTTTCGAGAGCTCATCATCCTTCTCCCGATTGCCTATTCTGAGCTTCTCTATCTCGGCATCCTTCATCAATATGGATTTCTCTTTGAGCTGCAATTCCTTGACCTTGTCTTGTATCTCCTTCTCCGCTTCAGGTCCGGTCATCCGGGCGATCTTCAGCTCGTTTTCCATAAGTTTGTCGTCGATAACCTTCTGCTTCAGATCCTGCTCGAGCTTGTCGACCTTCGCTAGAAGCTCCTGCTCCTTCCGGCGAAACTCAAGATCCTTTTGCTTGAGTTCTGCCTGGAATCTCTCTTCAAGGCCGATTTCGTCGGCGTTTGCCGAGGAGACTCTCTCCTTCAGGTCGGCGTCCTTCTCTGCGATTTCACGTTCCTTCTGGAGGATTTCCTTCTCAATCTCTTTGAGCTTCACTTCTTTCTTGACAAGCGAGGCGCGATCTTCAGGCAGGTTCTTCAAAGAGCTGTCGAACTGCATCTTGAGTTCCTCGATCATCTCCTTGGAATTCCTTGATTCGTTGAGGAGCCTTGCGTTCTCTTCGGAGAGTTCCCGGAGCTTCATAGCTGTTTCCAAGTCTCCCGCTCCAGCCGCGCCTCCTCTCGAACGCATTTCGCTGATCTCTTTCCGGAGGCGGTCGAGTTCATCCTCGTAATCCGCAACCTTCTCCTTCAGAGCCAGCTGATCATCTCGAAGTTCATCAGCTCCGATGTCGATATCCGAGTTGAGTGCGAGATCTGAGTCGGCACCTTCGGTCAGCCAAGAGAGAAGAGTCTCGTCCCCGCTCAGCCATTTCTTGAGATTGTCAGCCTTCTCTGCGGCCGCACTGCCGGAGCCGTTCTGACCCGTCTCTATAGGGGGTCCATTGGGGCTGTTTTCAGGTTCCTGATAACCCACGTTGGTTCCATCCGTCTTCTTCTGCAACCAGTTTCACCTACTGGCAATGATAGTAATGGATTTGACTCAAGTCTAGATTGACATTGATATTTTAACATTTTGTTCAAGTTACCATATATTGATTTCAATACTTTAGAGCACGATCGCAACAGAATAACACTGTACTGGCCCGGGTCGAATCCCCTCGTATTCTGACTATTTTGACATTCTGCGCTGGGCGAGTCTGGGATTGAGTCCGACGGATTTGGAACTTGCTTGGGAAGCATGTCACTATTCCCCGTCCGCGCGAAGACACTGGCTTGAACGCATCGACGATTTCTCGCAGGCTTCTAGATGACAAAAAGATAAATACGGACAGGAGTATCTTAGTACGGCTTTGGCTGCAGCCAGGTGTCGCAGATGGAGAAGCAAATACATGTCAAGATCGACAAGGACAGCGACTTGACACTCAGGGAGGTTCTCAAGAAGATCGAGGAGATACAGGCGGAACATCCCGAGCTGGACGTTTTCTTCGATGGGGACGAGTACGCGATATGCAGCCGCCCTAGGAAAACCGGACACGAGCTCTGATGCTCGATGGTATGAGATACATCGCATTCCAGAAGGTCTGAGGGGTTTCAAATGGTCACACGGAAGGATTTGCTGAAGGAGAAAGTGAAGCACATCGACTTCGATAGGATCTCGACAGTAGCGGATTTGGTTGACGCATACAAGGACAGCTCCGTGCAGAGCAGGGCACTGGCAAAGTGTGCGACGGCGTACGAGAACGCGCTCAAGGACCCGAGCCGCCCGACGATTCTTCTGGGGCTGGCGGGTCCGCTGGTTGCCGCGGGCCTTAGGAAGATCATCGCGGATATGATTAAGTTCGGAATAGTCGACGGCATCGTCTCCATCGGCGCGATACCCTATCAGGACTTCTACCAGTCAAGAGGCTACAGTCACTACAAATGTTCCCCGAACATCGATGACGTCAAGCTCAGAGAGCTTTGGCTCGATAGGATATACGACACGCTCGTCGATGAGGAGAAGTTCAGGGAGACGGACGCGGCGATCGGAGATATCGCGGAGACGCTGGAGCCCCGCGGGTACTCGAGCAGGGAGTTCATGGAGATCCTTGGATCGCATTCGAAAGACAAGAAGTCGATACTCTACAACGCAAAGAAGTATGGCGTGCCCGTGTTCGTTCCGGCGCTCAACGACTCCTCGATCGGCATAGGTTTGACAGGAATGTACGTCCGGATGCGGAAGGCGAACAAACCGTTCATGCGGATCGACCCTATCCGCGACAACTGGGAGATCGCCCAAATCAAGATCAAGTCGAACAAGACTGGCGTCATATATATCGGGGGCGGAGTGCCGAAGAACTACATTCAGCAGACCGAGGTCATCGCAGAGACCTTGGGGTACGACAAAGGCGGTCACTACTATGCCATTCAGATCACCACCGACGTTCCGTACTGGGGTGGACTTTCGGGCTGCACTTTCGAGGAGGCGCAGTCCTGGGGAAAGATCAACAGGAACGCGACGAAGTCCGTGGTCTACGTGGAGGCGACAATCGGCCTGAGCCTGATGGTCGGATACATCCTCCAGAAGGGGGTCTGGAAGAACAGAAAGCGCCTGAAATGCGTCTGGGACGACGACACGTTGAAGGAGATACGCAAGGTACCGTTGGGAATCGATTAGAGTTTGATCGGTAATGGGCAAGCCCATTTCGGATGTCAATCGCCCTTCCCTCCTCCAAACCCGATAATCACTTTACGCGAATCAATCTGCCATAAGAGGTGCATTCAGAGCTATGTCTAGGCTGGGGAGAATGACAATCGGACTGTACAACTCGTACGATCCTGTCAACTTCAGGGAAGCTCACAGGAGAATACTTGCAAGAGCCGGACCGCTGGCCCTTGCCTTCGAGGCCAACCTCGCGACCTTCGGGTTTCCCTTCCCTGGGGAATTATCAACACCGCAAGGCATAGCGGACTGGATATCCACCACGACTTCCATTGGCGAGGACGGCAGCTATCTGAGGGAACTCACGTTGAAGGGCCGATTTCAGTTCTTTCCAACAGTAAGGAAGGGGTTCCCGCCGCAGCTGGGCGAGGTCGTATTGACGACCTGCAACCCCGATCCTGATAAGAAGAAGAGCGTCGATGAGATCTGTGCGATGTTGCTCGATGGGAAGAGTGTGTGTCTCATATTCGGAACCGGGCCGAGGGGTACGCCAAAGGAGATATTCGATATCGCCCCGAATCATCTCGACATTACTTTCGGCGGCTATTCGCTTGAGACCTGTACCGCCCTCGGAGCCGTCGTCGCGGTGCTCGCACATAGGTTGAAGCAATCGGAGTAGAAGAAGTATCGACTGGTTTCTCGAGCCTCAGCCTCAGGACACGATCAGTAGCTTCCGTAGCGGAGGTTCATGTCCGGAACGGCCGCCCCATTCCCTTTCACGACTCTTCCCACCAACTTCGACCCCTTACCCAACATTCCAAGTGCCTTGTCTGCGGAACTCGCCGGGCAGATTACCGCGAATCCCATGCCCATGTTGAAGGTTTGATACATCTCCTTGACCTCGACGTCGCCTAGTTCAGCCAGCACTCCGAAGATGGGTTGGGGTCTGATCGGGTCGTCTATCTCGAACATGACACCCTTCTTCAACCTGACGAAGTTCCTCAACCCTCCACCGGTGACGTTAACCATGCCTTTCACGCGGCAGGTCTTCAGCAGCCTCAGGACCTTCTTGACATATATCTCGGTCGGCCTCAAGAGCTCCTCACCTATCGTATTCCTGAGCCCCCCCAATCTCTCGTCCAATCTGATGTTGTTGTCTGCCAATATCCTCCTGGCAAGAGTCAGTCCGTTGGAGTGGATGCCCGAACTTCTAAGGCCGATTATCACGTCCCCGATGTCGACGTCCGAACCATCGATTATCCTATCCTTCTTCACAGCACCGAGGCAACTTGCCGAAAGATCGACACCGGAGACAACCTCCGGCATTATCGCGATCTCCCCACCGACGATATCGATATTGGCCAGCCTCGCGCCCTTCTCCAATCCTACTCCTATCTGTTCGGTGATTCTTTCGTCGGGCCGTTCCATGGCTATGTAATCGACGAGAGCGATTGGCTCAGCGCCTGCGCAAATGGTGTCGTTGACGTTCATCGCGATGCAGTCGATTCCGATCGTATCCCACTTGTCGAGGGCCTCTGCGACGAGGATCTTGGTGCCGACGCCATCGGTGCATAGCGTCAAGGCGGTCCCTCCGAAATCAATCATCCCAGTGAATTGGCCCAGGATCTCCATCATCTTGCCCTTTCCTTTCCTCCGATACTTCAGTTGAGTGACGAGAGACCCTATCGCATCCGACTTCCGAGCTATGTTGACACCGGCGCGTGCATACGTCCAGGATTTCCTCTTCATCGGCCTTCCCGTCTTGGTAATCAGTGCGTGTTTTGAAAAAGCTTTGGCCGGGCAAAAGTTTATGTTGTGCGAATAAGGATTGTCTGGCGATGTCGAAACGCTGGCTTGCAGAGAGGAGGAGGGACTACTACTACAAGAAGGCCAAGGAAATGGAGTATAGGAGCAGGGCCTCCTTCAAACTGAAGCAGATCGACGAGAAATTCCACATTCTCAGACGGGGAGCGAAGATCGTCGATCTCGGCGCTGCGCCGGGAGGTTGGCTCCAGGTCGCGAAGGAGTCCGTCGGTCCTGGGGGGAAGGTCGTCGGCCTTGACCTTCAGCCGATTGAGCCGATTGAAGGCGTGTCGACGATCAGGGGGGACATCAGGGAGGAGAAGGTGGTCGAGGAAATGCTAATGACAGTCGGCGGAAAGGTGGACGTCGTGCTATCCGACATGTCTCCAAACATCAGCGGTAACTACTCGATGGACCATGCAAGGTCAGTCGAGCTGTGCCACCATGGTCTTGCGTTCGCGATGAAGGTTCTGAAGAAGGGAGGAAGCATGGTGATGAAGATCTTCCAGGGGGACCTCATGAACGAGTTCATTTCCGAGGTCAAGGACCACTTCGGTGAGGTTCGTCTGCACGGCCCTAAAGCGTCCCGATCGAGCAGTTCGGAGATATACATCATTGCGAGAGGTTTCTCCGGCTAGATTCACGGCCTTCAGACCTGTCCGTCCATCGAATACTCAACCTACTCGGACATCGATGATGCTTCTCACCGACAGTTTTTAGGACAGGAGCGTCGATTCAGAAACGATGATCACTTATCTCACGGTGACCTTCAGCACAGAGGGAAAGAGGCCGTCCGAGGTGCTCAGCGCGCTCCACAACCTCGGTTTCGAAACAACGACAGGGAGCTACGACTGTCTGTACCGATGGCCCCAGAAGGCCACTGTTGAGGATGCGGTGTATCTCGCCGACAAAGTGCACGTCACGCTGAAAGGGATGGGCGTGCTGTTCAAGCTTGAGACGGTCAGCGATGATATATGACGACCGATTGCCCTTTCGAGGGGAGATCAGGTGTTCTGCGGGAAGATAGTCTGCGTGGGTCGTAACTACCGTAGTCATGCCGCGGAGATGAAGGCTGAGGAGCCGTCGGAGCCCGTACTGTTCCTCAAGCCTGCAAGCTCGCTGATCGGGAACCGCGAACCGATCCTTCTACCGAGAAGCATCGGAAGAGTCGATCACGAGGCGGAGCTCGCGGTGATAATCGGAAAGCGCTGCAAGAGCGTCGGTGCGGACCAAGCCCTTCGTCACGTCAGTCACCTGGCAGTCTTCAATGACGTCACAGCAAGGGAAATGCAGTCAATGGCGAAGGCGAAGGGATTGCCTTGGACCCTCAGCAAGGGAATCGATACGTTCTCCCCGATGTCGGATCCCCGCCTCATAGGAGACGTGGACGATCTCCAGGCCCTCGACATCGAGCTCAAGGTCAATGGCGTGACGAGGCAGTGGGGCAACACCTCCGAGATGATATTCCCAGTGGCGGAGCTCATC
Organism: Methanomassiliicoccales archaeon; assembly: GCA_028679985.1. GTDB lineage: Archaea > Thermoplasmatota > Thermoplasmata > Methanomassiliicoccales > JACIVX01 > JAJRAG01. The sequence continues at coordinate 8,582 of JAJRAH010000117.1, read as the reverse complement.
GCGTACATATCACGGTGGATGAGGCTTGATGAGGGAGATATTGTCGCCACCGGGACACCGGGCGGCGTCGGGGCCATCTGGCCGGGAGACTTGGTCGAGATCGAGATCTCGGAGGTAGGCAGGCTGGCGAATCCCGTGCGATCTCTCTAGTCCCAGAATCGCTTAGTTCTGGCGTAGTTCATCTCCGCGCTGAGTATGTCCCGGAGGAACTCGTCCTCGTTATCGTAGAATCCCGAGAGAACTCTTGCTGCCGTGTCCGGTCCAACTCCCCTTCCCGAGAGGGCGACCAGCGCTTTCTTCCCGTGCTCCATGACCAGACTTGCGCTCTTGTACATCTTCTGGATTTCCTTCTTCTCCTCGTCGCCCGGATTCGACTTCCTGAGGAGCTTCACCATCACCTTGTTGTACGGATGAAGCACCGCCACCATGCGGCTGCCGCACTTGGGGCAGAGCAGCTTCTTCGGCGCATCCATCGGTTTCATCCGCCATTGGTTTGTGCAGTTCACGCACGTCAGGTAGAGCACCTCGTCCTCCAGCCTGTTTCCCAGTGCGACCAGGATCGAGTGATCCGCTCTCTGCGGCATGATCAGTTCTCTCGAGCGCTCGAGTCCTGCCTTCCCTATCGGAGACAGGGCGCACATCTCGAACTTGATGTCCCCCTTCTCGATCCTCCTTATGACCTCGACCGTCCTCTCCAAGTCCAGGTCCTCCCACAGCACCTTCCTTATGGCTTCCTCGAAGAGCGGGGTATCCTCGAATATCTCCACCAGGCGGCCGAAGTTGATTGTTCTGTAGTCCGCCCCTTTCTCGACGACCCCGAACTTCTTCGCCACGTAGACGAAGCGCCATTTCAGGAAGCTCGAGCTCTTCATCACGAGCCTCACCAGACTCTCGACGCTCTCAGGCTTGACCGACTTCAAGGTGTCCACGATAAGGGAAGGCTTCACGTCTCTCGGAAGCTCGATGACGATTCTGTACGGGTCGGTGTGGACGAGCACGCTCTCCCCCAACCTTGCCGTCAGCAGGACGGATAGTATTCGAGAGATCGTTTCGTTGACGCGGGTTCCGAAGCACGCATTCAGTATCGCCAGCTTCTTCCCCACTTCAAGCGTGAGCAGCTTGTCGGATGGCATCGGGAAACTGTCGGTCTGCTTCCTCAGGTAGTCTCGAAGTCGATCGTTTGCGTCCTCCTCGCCCGGATACCCATCTGTGTTACCCAGTCTCCTGAGTTGCCCGACCTCCTGTGCCACCTCGAACGGCACCGGGATCTCCTCGCCGACCCACGAAGGTATCGAACCGATCTCCTTCACTTGCTCCACAAGGAGTTCGTCTTCTCTCACCTCTATTATTCTCCATGTTCTGCCCCTAGTGATGAACGTCGCATATGGTTCAGCGAATGAGACCACGAAGCTCTCGTCAAGTGAGCCAACGACGTTCCTGCTACCGATGTCCCTTATCCTAAACGTCTTCTCATCGGGAATCATCGAGACATTATCGTAGAAGTATCTCATTCCCCGCGTAGAGCGCCTGAAAGACTCATTCCCGACGAACAGGAGGCCTATCTTGCCCAGCTGATCGAGAACGGAATCGAAGTCCTCCCTCGATAGGCTTCGATATGGATACGATCGCGCGATTGTAACGTATGCTTCCTCGATTGGCATCTGGCCGCTCATCGCCATCGACACGAGCTGGTTGGCAAGGACGGTGAAGGGGCTATCCCTTACCTTCAGTTCCTCGAGTTCCCCGGCCATCGCCCTCCTCGCAATCACAAGACTCTCGGCAACTTCATCCGGAGTGCTGGCTATGACGGCACCCTCCGACTTCTCTCCTACTTTGTGTCCTGCCCTGCCCATCCTCTGGATGAGGCGAGTCACTTGCCTCGGAGAATTGTATTGAATCGCAAAATCCGCAGTACCGATGTCTATGCCAAGTTCAAGGGACGAGGTGCAGATCAGCCCCTTCAAAACCTCCTTTTTGAACGCCTCTTCCATCTCGACCCTTATCTCCTTAGAAAGGGATCCGTGGTGGACACCTATTCGGAAATCCTCATCCCACACGTGATATCTGGCTGCGAGCGCCTCGGCCGTATCTCTCGTATTGACGAAGAGCAGGGTGGACCTGTGCTCTTCGATGATGTCCCTCGCCCTCCTCATGCAGGCAACGAGTTGTGGGTCACTCTGTAGAGTCCCTGCCAAATCCCGATCTGGCTCACTGACAGCCGGACACTGAACGTTCACCCCCATCTCCTTCGCCACGTCGGTCCGGACGATCCTCACGGTCCGACCCGTCCCTCCCAGAAACCTCGCCACCTCTTCCACGGTTCCCACCGTCGCGGAGAGACCGATCCTCTGAAACTCTCCTGCAACACGAGCCAATCGCTCCAAACCGACGGCGAGTTGAGCGCCCCTTTCGTCGTTCGCCAGCTCGTGTATCTCATCAACGACGACCCATCTCACTCCGGAGAGGTGTTCCCTAAGCCTCTTCCCAGTGAACATGATCTGGAGCGTTTCGGGCGTCGTTATGAGCACGTCGGGAGCGGTCTTCGATTGTCTGTTCCTCTCAGCTTGAGACGTGTCCCCGTGCCTCACCGCCACTCCGATTCCTAGTGCTTTTCCGAACTCCTCCAGTCTCCTGAGCATGTCTCTGTTCAGAGCTCTCAGGGGGGTGATGTACAAGCACTTGATACCCTTCCCCTCCGTCTCTAGGAGGTAGTGGAATATCGGGAGCATTGCGGCCTCCGTCTTACCTATGCCCGTCGGGGCCACTAGGAGCAGATGATTACCTTCGAGTACTCGGGGAATCGCCTCCCTCTGCGGTCCCGTCGGCTCAGTGATGTTCTTCTCTTTCAGTATCCGTCTGATCCTGTCGTTCAGAAGTTCGAATGCCATAGCCAGCTGCAGTCTGCAACGATTGACTGCGAGTATTTCAACCTATCGCGCCCGCACGTTATCGAAGCGGATACCAGTGACGTCGTTCCAGGAGTGACAAAATAGAAACATTGATGAATAGGATATCGGCATATTGACCGCCATCAGTCTCGAGGAAGAGTATGGAGCCCATTCTGATAGTGCCAGGAGAGGTTGAACTTGCTGTCGTAGCGGCGATGATCGTCTTCGGCCTCGCCCTCGCGATTGCAGGACACAGAATCTGGAAGGGGCTCATGGGCATCATCGGAGCCTTTCTGGGCTTCGTATTGGGCTACACTCTAGGACTGGTGTTCAGCGGGGAACTGGCGGGCTTCCTGCTCGGCATCATAGGAGCAGTCTTCCTTGGTGCGGTCTTCTATCGTCTTGTCTCGACCGGCATCGCTCTCGTGATAGCCGCGGCTGCATTCATATTGCTCTATCAGCTCGGCGCGGGCGTCTTGATATCTATCCTTGTTGCCGGTGGGGTATTCGCGATAGTGTTTCTCGGGTTCGAGAGACTCATCGCTCTCTTCACGGCCCTGACCGGTGCGTCGATGATTGCTTGGGGGCTCGATTTCCTGGACGTGCCTGCAGGCTTCATCGTACTGGCTTTCCTTGCGGTTGCTGCCGTAGGCGCAGTATTTCAGTACCTAGACATCGAGCGGAAGAAGAAGACCCCGGTCGTGTCTCACGCGTCGATCATGAAGATCGATGTCGTGAAGCGCTGTCCCACTTGTGGTCAGGTCCTCACGTATGTCCCTGACTACGATGCATGGTTCTGTTACAGCTGCGGAAGATACAGCTGACTGGTAGACCGTCCTTCTTGGACAAATTGCCTACTTCTCGGCAGGTTCCGTGGCCTCAAGGAGCAACTCCGAGATGTCCTTGACCTTTATGGTTGCGCCCAACTTCTTTGCCCCCTGATCCAGGTTCAGGACGCAGAAGGGACAAGAAGAGGCGATTATGTCCGCGCCGGTATCCAACGCTTCCTTCACCCTTTCAGCGGCTATGTTCACCGCGAAATCGTTGAACGCCGATTTGTAGCCGCCACCGGCACCGCAGCATCTAGACCCCATCCTGTTCCTCGGCATTTCGACAAGCTCGACGCCCGGTATCGCCTTGAGGACTTCCCGCGGTGGTTCGAAAACCCCAGCATGCCTACCGAGATGACACGGGTCGTGATAGGTTATCTTCGCTTTTATCTCTTTAGTGAATTTCAGCTTCTTCTCCTTGATGAGTTTCTGGACGTACTGCGAAAAGTGATTGACCTCGAACGTCGGATTGGAGTAGTATCTGCCGAAATCTTTCATCGTTGTCTTGTAGCAGCCAGCACAGGTGGTGACCATCGCTTTGGCGCCTCTCCTCTCCGTCTCGGTTATCGTGTGCTCGGCAAACCCATAGGTCAAATCGGTCATTCCGGTTCTCAGAGCCGGTGAGGTACAGCACCACTCATCCTCGCCGAGGACATCCAGCTTCACGTCGGCTCTATAGAGGACGATGACTCCCGCCCTTGCGATGTTCTGGACGCGATACGAAGCGGTGCATCCCGCAAAGAATATCACGTCCGGCCTGGGGGACCTTGGGACTTCCGAGGGGAACCACGCCACTCGCTTCTCCGTCGGCTCACCATACGGATTCCTGACGTCCCTGATCCGGTCGTGCAGCTTAGTGTGGGGCGGTAGCGGTCCGGCGCCCTGATCGACTAGCCATTCCCGTACCTTCTCCCAAAACTCGGCGAATTCTATGCTCACGTGACAGACAGTCCAGCAGGCCGCGCATCCTGTGCACATGTAGACGGCCTTCACGAACTCCTCGTCCACTTCCACCTTGCGCCCGAGGAGCGTGTCGACGGGGGACCTTTTCATTATCTGATTCAGATAGAAAATCTTGCCTCTGGGAGTGACCGACTCCCATGGCGTTTGCGCCCAAGTATCGCAGACTCGAATGCAATATCCACATTGCAGACAAGCAAGCAGATCTCTCTTGATTTCGGGCATCTTGACCATTCTTGCACCCTCTGGATTGGCACTCGAGCCTGCGAACCGATGTCCTAGACTAGGTCAGGTTGGGGTAAAGGATGGAAATCGGATATTTATGTTTTGGTATGTGGTCTGCCAGTGACGTAGGAATTCGCACTCCGTGATTTGTGGAACGGAAAGGAAGTCGAGCGTGGAGGGGGACTATCCCTCGAGTATAGGCGTGTATCCGTACCACGAACCTTCGGTCTTGAGCATGTGGAGACTGTGCTCCAGCGCCGCTTTATGCGTGCCCTCCCATTTCCCCAGATCCGCCAAGACAGTCTTCGCCTTGGAATCCGTGACCAAACCGACCGCCTCATTGTACATCTGAATTGACCTCTTCTCTACCTCGATCCCGATCTCGACAGCCTCGATCTCTCCCTCGAGTGTTGAACACTTACTGCCGAGCTCCGCCGGAAAGACTCGCTCCGGAATCAGCTTGACGTACTCCTCTGCCGGTTCTATTGTGGAGACATCCGCAGAAGGCGATATCCTCGCAATTTCCTCCTCTAGGATCCTGCGATGCTCCTTCTCGTCTCTTGCGAGCCCCCTCAGAAGGGCGGCGCCCTTCCCATCTTTGACACACTCACTCGTGTTCATGTATAGACTGTAACCGAATTTCTCGATCTCAATGGCAGCCGCAAGGATTGAGAGTTGACGATCTTCCATATTAGGCTAATCAGTGAGCAGGAGCCATTTATTAGTTGCCTACGAAATCGAGATGTTTGGGCAAGCATAACGAAATTCTTAAGGCCCCCTATCAGGTTTAACGGTACGAGAACGGCGTGCCTCGTCGTATAGAAGCGCCTATCTAGAAAAAGGGGACTGGCAGAATTCAACTGATGTTGTAGAGGCGAGGGTTCCACCAGGCTCCTTCGATCGGGAAGCGTCGAACCGTAACAGAAAAATGGCTCGGTGAGGCACTGACCATCAACCAAGGGAGGAAATGGGTAGAATGTATGGATACTGGGGAAAAATTCTGAAGGTGGACTTGACAACTGGAAAGTCATCCACTGTGGAGTTTGACGAAGAATATGCCCGCAAGTGGCTAGGAGGAGTCGGCTTCGGCGTAAGGATTTGTTACGACGAGATACCTGCTGGCGCGGACCCATTGGGCCCCGACAACGTCTTTGTTCTCGCAGTAGGTCCCATCCAGGGATACACTGGAGTGCTGGGATCGGGGAGATACACGATCGGATTCAAATCTCCTCTGACAGGCATCTGGGGTCAGTCGACTGGTGGAGGTTATGTCGCTGAGGAGCTGAAGCGCACCGGATACGACGCGCTTGTGATCAAGGGTGCTGCAAAGAAGCCAGTCTACCTGACCGTCATGAACGGAAAAGTGGAAATCAAGGATGCGTCAAAGCTATGGGGAAAGGACGTTCGCGAGACTCAGGAAGCGCTCTGGAAAGAGACGGGGGACAAGACAGCGGTCGTTATTCCGATCGGACCTGCCGCCGAGAATCTCGTGAGATACGCCGCGGTAGTGACCAACGACGGTCACGGGAACGCCGGACGTATGGGCGGAGGGGCAGTTCTAGGATCGAAGAAGCTGAAGGCCATAGTCCTCAAGGGCGACAAGCACGTGCCGATAAAGGATCCTGAGAAACTGAAGGCCCTTAAGAAAGAGATTGCTGCCGCCGTCAAAGACAGCGGCTTCGCGAAGGCGAACCGGGAGGAAGGTCAGGCGATGGCCATCATCCCGAGGGAGCAGCTCGGTCTCTTGCCGATCAAGAACTTCTCGCAAGGAGTGTGGCCCGAGGGCGCCAAGAAGATTGGATCGGCTGGTGGTGACTTCAACCCCGTGTTGAAGCCGAAGCCTGACGCGTGCTCGAACTGCGTCATGGGATGCCACAGACGCGTGACGATCAAAGAGGGAAAGAAGTGCGACATGGATGGATACGGCCCAGAGTACGAGACGCTTGGAATGATGGGCAGCAACACGCTTGTCGACGACCTCAAATCGATAAACTACGCCGGTCATCTGTGCAACTTGTGGAGCATGGACACCATCGAGTTTGGCGGTGTCGTCGGCTTTGCAATGGAAGCGTACGAGAAGGGGTTCATCAAGAAGAAGGACCTCGGCTTCGAGCTGAAGTGGGGTGACGGCGTCGCGATGTGCAAGCTGGCGAAATTGATCGCGTTCAGATCGAACGAGATGGGGCGCCTCCTCGGTGAGGGGCTCAGGGTCGCGAGTGAGAAGCTCGGGTGCCCGGAACTCGCTGTCCAGGTTAACAACGCGGTCATTCCCGCACACGATCCGCGTGCGTTCTTCTCGATGGCCGTGACCTATGCAGTAGGGCCTCGTGGACCGTGCCATGTCACTGGATTCTCCGAGGGTTCCGAACTCGGCATACCAGTAGCGGAGTACGACCTTCCCGGCATGGACAGATTCGACGACAAGCTGAAAGGCAAGGCTGCCCTTGCATGGCAAGACATCCTCCAGTTCGACAACGCGCTCAGCTACTGCATATTCTATGACTTCGGCGGATACTCGCACAAGAACAAGGCGGACATCATCAACGCCATAACTGGCTGGGACACGGACACGAAGGAGCTTTTCCTCAAGGTCGGCGGAAGGATAAACAATCTGTGCAGAATGTTCAACCTGAAGCACGGGCTGATCCCGAAGAAGAACGACACTCTGCCGCCCAGGATGTTCGTCCCGCTGAAGGAAGGCGGAGCGGCCGGAAAGGTGCCCCCGTTGGAGAAGATGCTCAAGGAATTCTACCAGGAAAGGGGCTGGCCGAACGGGATACCGACTGCCGAGACACTGAAGAAGCTCGGCTTGGACTTTGCGGTCGCGGATCTGAAGAAGATCCCTGCTGCGAAGTAGATCGGTCCGATCCGACAAACCCTTCAAACCATTTCCTTTTGTTTGTTTTTCCATCATAGTCTACTCGTAGACGGGATATGTTCTTGAGCACGTTCTCAGATGTCATTGCAGCGAAGGAGGGAACGGGCGATGCGGTACTGCCCGAGGTGCGGAGGGCAGGTCAGGCAGGAGGCGAGGTTCTGCGATCAATGTGGCAGCAGCCTAACTGGACCTTCTATGGCAAGGAAGGTCAGGGCCGACAGCCTATCCCCGAAGCGGTTGCAGGCTCCTCCACCGAGAGTCTCGCATTCCGATCCTAGGATTGCGGCAATCCTTGCCTTAGGACCGGGATTCTTTGGTTTAATGGGTCTGGGGCACATCTACTTGAACCGTCTCGCGAAAGGTCTCGTGATCTTGGCAGTTGGAGTGGTGCTCGGCGTGCTCACATGGATCCCGATCATCGGCCTGTTACTGCTGTCGCCGTCTGATATGGGTCCAGGCACTGATGGTGAAGCGTTGGTCTCTGCTGTTGGTCTGTTTGGCTCGGTGTTCTTCCTGTTGTGGCTATGGCAGACGTACGATGCCTATGCCATTGCGAGAAAGATCCAGCCTTCGTCCGATGCGGTTCTTCCTCCTCCGTACTACTAGATTCAGATCGACTCTTCGTCTACGACTTCCATTTGCCGGAGATGAACATGCAGTAGTCGTAAGCGATCGGTCCAGATTTCGTCTTTTCGCAAGGAAAATCCTCGCATTCGAAGCAGTGTCCGATCCCCTTATTGAACGCACACGTCGCCACCTTGCAGAACTCGTTGGCTTTGGGTCTGCACCCCTCTTCTCCGT
>JAJRAH010000116.1 GCA_028679985.1 Methanomassiliicoccales archaeon | reverse complement strand
CTTCTTGATCTCGGTCAGACTAGCGCGATGGCCGGGGAGCACCGCTATGCGACGCTGGCCTTCCTGAAGTCGATAGCCGCGTATCCACTCCAGCTCGATCCGTATGTCAGTTTGTTGCTGCATGTCGCGAATCGTGCGGATCGAAGACGGTCCGAATCGGCTGCGGTCTCGTGAGGGCCTTATGCCGCCATCCATTGTCGCCGCTGTCGGATAGAAATAGACTCAAGATGGGGCGGGAGGTCGTTCCTGCGGCTTCATTTCACGTATGATGAACATCGGTTAACACTCCTGAATCAAAGTCTTCGACACTCATGAACGAAATCTTATTGTCTGGGACACCTCTAACTACCACGCACACTTCTTAGCCTGAGGGGGCTTCGAGTCAATGGATGTCGATCTTGACGGCGTGATTCGCATCAGGTTCGAGGACGGTAGATTTCCTTTGCTTGAGGAGCAGTTCCGACAACGGAGCAGCAAGCTCGGGGACCCGGATCTCATACTGGAGCGTGGGCATGTTTCCGATTTGGGCACCCCGGCCAGGAAGGACGCCTTCTTCTCCGAGGGTGAGTATGCGATCACGAAAGGCGGAGGGACGTGCAGAATAACACCAGGAAAAATCGTCTGCACCGAACATATGGACGAGGAGCTCCTCGAGGAGAATGTCCTGAAGCCGGTGCTCGTCGGACTACTTGCATCGAAGGGATGGGGATTGCTGCATGCATCGGCTGCATCCGTTGGAGAGTCTGTCGTCGTTTTTCCGGCGATCAGTGGAACAGGCAAGACCTTCGTTTTGCTGGAGCTGCTGCGTCGCGGCGCCGGTTTTGTCTGTAACAATAGTATCATGGTCGGCAACGGCGGGCGTTTTGTCGCGTATCCAAAACCGATCAGGTTGGTAGCCCGCCATCTGAAGATGTTCCCCGATCTCATGAACACGGCCTCCTCCAGCGATCGGGAGCGAAGGGAGATCAGGAAGAAGATGTCGGCGCAGGAATTCAGTCGATCCATCCGGGGCGGAGATCCGATCTCCCGGCTTCTGAAGTATCGTAGCGATTCCTCGCATTTCTGCAAGAGCGTTCGATCCCAGACGCTCTTCCCCGGATCGAAGGTTAAGGAGACCGGAACAGCTGATCATGTCTTCTTTCTCGTGAAGAAGAAAGGTCAGCCGAGGGTAGTACCCTCCGATCCTCTGCGGATTGCAGGGTTGTCTTTTGCGTCAACGTCGTTCCTTGGCTGCTGTCTTCACAGAACCATGTCCCGACTGGCAGGCCTTGCGTACCCGACCGAAGAGGAGACCATTGCCAGCAATCTGAATTTCCTGAAATCCGTCCGCTGCCACGAGGTGCACATGGGGGAAAACCTCTCTGAGAAAGACCTGTCCAAGGTGGTCGACGAGATCCAGTCGAACATGGCGTGACCAAAGGGAATCGAAATTCGAATTCGGCGTCGTCCACCTCGACCGGCGACTGACAGAATACATCGATTCGGTTGTCGACCAGTCCATCGAACGAGCGATTGCTGCCAGACGAGAGGGAACCGAAATCATTATCCCATCGATTCTGGATTGTCAAGACTGCTTTCGGAGGCCGGTAGTTGAAAATCAAGGTCAAGTTCTTCGCCTCTTACCGCGAGATCGCTGGACGATCTGAGGCGGTTCTCGATTTGACGGACGGATCCAGTCTCGGCATCCTGCTCGAGGACCTGAAGGGAAGGTATCCGAAACTTGGAAGTCTGACGGATTCCATTATTGCCTCGGTCAACAAGAGGTATGCGAAGGAGGATTTGGTGCTGAAGGATGGAGACGAGGTCGCGCTCCTTCCGCCAGTGAGTGGTGGCTAGGGTGGTTTCGATTGATTCTTGTCACTGAAGATGACTTTTCCGTCGACGATGTTCTGAAGAAGATCAGGAACGAGCGGACCGGAGCGGTCGTGTCGTTCGTCGGTGTGGTCCGAGAGGAGGACCGTGGTCGGAAGGTCAGGAAGATGGAGATGGAAGCCTACAAGGACATGGCAGTAGGGGAGCTCTCGAACCTGAGGGAGAAGGCGATGAAGAAGTTCGGCCTGGAGGAAATCGCGATCATACATCGCGTCGGATCCTTCTCGCCAGGGGACAACATCGTTCTGATCGCTGTCGCCGCGGGACATAGGAAGGAAGCATTCGCTGGTGCGGAGTACCTGATCGACGAGATGAAGAAGATCGTACCGCTCTGGAAGAAAGAGATATTCGAGGATGGAGAGATCTGGGTGGAGGGAGGGCATTGAAGGGGATGGTCGATATCGGAGAGAAAGAGGTAGTCCGTAGGAAGGCCGTCGCCACCGGCAAGATCGTCCTGGGCAAGGCGTCGATCGATGCGATAAGGTCGGGCACGGTGAAGAAGGGTGACGTTCTGGAGGCGGCCAAGATAGCAGCTATTCAAGCGGTCAAGTCCACGCCCGATATCGTGCCGTACTGTCACCCGATACCCGTGGAATCGATCAGGGTCGGCTTTGATGTCGCCGAGGGCTCCCTCACATGCCATGTCGAGGTGAACGCACACTACAAGACCGGCGTGGAGATGGAGGCTCTGATCGGGGTTTCAGTCGCACTTCTCACCGTCTGGGACATGGTCAAGTACCTAGAAAAGGATCGGAAGGGACAGTATCCTGACACTAGCATCACCGATATTCGCGTAGTGTCGAAGGAGAAGGGGGGTATAACGCTTGGGATATGAAGATCACATGAAGCATGCCTTGCAGAGCGTGCCGTGCGCGGTGATCACAGTCAGCGACTCCCGCACCGTGTATACGGACGAGTCCGGCAAGTTGATAATGGAGAAGCTGAGGCTTGGCGGCCATTCCGTTGTGGATTACAAGATCGTCAAGGACAATCTGGCCGAGATCAAGGGCGCGATCACCGCAAGTCTTGAGAACAGTGAGGTCAAGGTCATCATCTGCAACGGAGGCACCGGTATCGCGAAGAGGGATGTGACCGTCGAGGCGGTTTGCCCGTTCCTCGAGAAGAGGATCGAGGGATTCGGGGAGTTCTTCAGATACCTCAGTTACGAGGAGATCGGGATCGCCGCGATGATGAGTCGCGCGATCGGAGGGGTCGCCTTCGGCAAAATCATACTGTGTCTTCCAGGTTCCTCCGGGGCCGTGAGCCTCGCGATGGACAAGATCATCCTCCCACAGATAGGACACATGGTGTGGGAGGTAGAGAGGTGAAGCCGCTAGGCTCTCTGATCCCTCTCGCCGAAGCGAAGACCCTCGTCGATGCGAACGTCCGTCCGATCGAAAGGGTCGAGACCGTCCCGCTGATATCCCTCGGTCACAGGATTCTGGTTCGGGACGTACGCTCGACTATCGACGTTCCGCCCTACAATCGCTCGGCGATGGACGGATATGCCGTCAAGGCGCAGGACACGTTCCAGGCCGGGAAGTTCCAACCAGTCGAACTCGATTGCGTCGGCGTCGTGAACGCCGGGGACGTGCCGACCAAGAAAGTGAAGAAAGGGACATGCATCCAGATATCCACGGGCGCGATGATCCCGGAAGGGGCAGACGCGGTCGTGATGGTCGAGAACACCGAGCGGTCCGGGGAGAAGGTTCAGGTATTCAGGTCGATACCGCCGGGAGCGAACGTCTCCAAGCAAGGCGAGGACATAAGAAAGGATTCGATAGTGCTGAGGGAAGGGGAGCTTCTCACCCCTTCGAAGATCGGTGTGCTCGCCGCCCTCGGCTTCAAGGAGGCGGAAGTGTATTCGATGCCGAGGGTCTCGGTCATTCCGACGGGGAAAGAGGTCGCCGAAGTCGGGAGGGAACTGAGGAAGGGGCAGGTGTTCGACATCAACTCCCATACCCTCTCCTCGATACTGCTCGAGAACGGCTGCGTTCCCGTGCTGCATCCGATCGTCGAGGACACGACAGAGGCACTTACCGATGCATTCGGCGAGGAATCGCGTTCCGACATGATCGTCCTCTCCGGTGGCAGCTCCGCGGGAGAGAGGGATGTCTTGGAAGGAGTGGTCTCGAAGCTCGGCAAGGTGATCTTTCACGGCGTCCAGATCAAGCCCGGAAAGCCGACCATCTTCGGCTTGATCGGCAGTACGCCGGTCTTCGGAATGCCCGGTTACCCGACGGCCTGCCTTACGAATGGGTACGTGTTCCTCCAGCCCGCCGCCAGGAAGATGGCACGACTGCCGCCGAAAGGAGATACCGTTCAGATGGTGCCGATGGCTAAGAAGTACGCGGCGGATCTCGGCAGACATCAGTTCTTAACGGTGAAGATAAAGGGCGGCGAAGCTCACGTGGTTTTCAAGGAATCCGGCACAATCACGAGTATCGCGAACGCGGACGGATGGATAGAGATACCGCCGAACGTGGACATCGTCGAGAAAGGGATGATGGTCGAGGTACACCTGTTCTAGGATCTCGCGGATCAGATCGTATTCGCTAGCCCAGTTCGACCTCGACGAGCTTGTTGCCCTCTGGGCACTCCACCTCTCCCTTCACCACCGTCACCTTGTACTTCGTTCCGTGCTCGAGACCCGGTGGGCGGCAGAGCCGATACTTCTCGCATGCTAGGTTCTTGCACCGCGGGTCCTCAAGCGTAATGAGGGAACCCTCCATCGCGTATTTCTGCCCGACCGCGCAGCGCATCGGGATCTTCTCAACCTCGACGACCCTGACGCCCTCCTCGTGTATCTTGCACTCGTGATGGACGTCCCTGATAACCGTTATCTTGTACGTGTTCCCCACGTCCAGGTTGAAGCAGACCGCCTTCAGCTTGCAGTCCCTGCACTCGGTCAACGGTCCCATATAGACGAACTGTTCTCCTTCCTTAGCCTGATGCTCCCCTATCAGCGTAATCGTTACCACCGATCTCACCTCCAATGTTCAGATCACTTTTGTTATCGCCGCGACCTTTTCCGCGGCTTCATAGGTAAGTCCCATAGTGCCTAGGATAGTGAACCTGTCCTTCCTGATCTTGTGGGCCGTCATCAGCGCCTCAATGATCTGCTCCCTCGGTATCCCGAGTTCCGATGCCGATGTCGGTGCCCCGATCTTGCCCAGCGCGTTCCTTATCCTCTGCCAGTCCCCGCCGTGAAGGTACATCATCATGATGCAGCCGACGCCGCACTGCTCTCCGTGAAGGGCCTTGCCGGGCGCTATCACATCGAGGGCGTGGGAGAACATGTGCTCCGACCCGCTGGTCGGCCTCGAGCTGCCGGCGACGCTCATCGAAATGCCCGAGATGATGATGGGCCTGATCGCTATCCAAACGCTCTCCTCCAGGTCCGGCCTGATCAGATCGGCGCTTTCGATGATCGTTTGGGCGGTGTAGTCCGCCAAGGCCGAAGCGGATCGACTGAACTCCTCGTTCCGCAGTCTCCTCGCGAACTCCCAGTCCATGAGGGCGGTCGAGTTCGATATGACGTCCGCGCATCCGGAGGCGAGGAGCCTGTATGGCGCCTTGACGATCACGCTCGTGTCGGCGACGACTCCGAGCGGTACTTTCGCCTCGAGCGACAGCGGTCCTGTTTTGCCTTTGATCGATGCCCTGCCAGAAGCGATTCCGTCATGTGATGCTGAAGTGGGGATGCTGATGAAGGCGAGACCGAGATCCTTCCCTGCCATTTTCGCAAGGTCGATCTTGCTACCTCCGCCGACGCCGAGCAGGAACGATGCCTTGACCTCCTTGGCCGTTCTCTCGACGGTCTTGAGGTCCTCGCCGTTGGCTTCACCAGTCATTGCGAACTGGACCTCGTACCCGTCATCTCTCAGAGCGTCGGCGACTAGGTCTCCGGCGATCTTCTTCGTCTTCTCGCCGGCGACTATGAGGGCGGTCCCGGAAAGCCCGAAGTCCTTGCAGACGGATGAGATTTGAGAGAGCACGCCGTGTCCGGCGAGCACCTGTCTAGGGAAAAGCATAGAGCGGGCTTTAGTGAAGTCACCCTCATCCATCAAAACACCCGAACGAAGCCTCATATAGCCCTTACCCCTTTTCAATTTATCGGTGAAAGAGGGTTTTCTGGAGAGACTGGCTATTCTATATCGCCGGCATAGAATCTTGATTCTGAGCATCATCGTGCTAGTGCCCGTTGTCGTCATTGCTGCGGGTTTGGCATTCTACCCCGAGCTGTTCTGGGATCAGTTCATCTACAAGTACTTCTGGGGACCCGTCGTCGCGGACAAGGAGAGCAGGCCAGTGGACGGAATCACCGAGGGGTACAACGTCTACAGCACGGTAGTCTACGCCCTCTTCCTGGCGGTGGCACTCTATGCGATGTACAGGGCGACCAGACGCTTGAAGGTCGAGGTGGACCTTACACTGATCATCTCCTCCCTGCCGCTCTTCTTCTTCGGAGGCGTGGCCAGGGCGCTCGAGGATGCGAGTCTCTTCGAAGGAACCGTGCAGTACTTCTTCATCTCCCCTCTGATCTATGTCGTCGTCGCGCTCATCTTCGTCGGGGCGTGCGCCGTCGGACTGGTGATTAGGAGATACGGACAGGATTGGTCCCCGGTCCGCAGGACAGCGGCCTTCTCGGTGTTCGTCGTGGCTCTCGAAGTGATATACTTCGCAGTCACCCTCGGAATCGCTGCCGATTTCAACTACTCCCTGCCTGCTTTCGTCCCGGTCATCCTTGGACTCGTCTCGATTGTCGTATTCCACCTGTCGATCCTGAAAGGATTACAGCCAGTCCCGTCCGCGACTCTCTCCACTGGCCTCCTGTGCCTCATGATCACTTCCGCTTGCGCTCTCGCATTCTACTTCGATCAGGACTGGCGCCTTGAGTTTGTCAACGAGACCGGTCGGGTCCTCGTCCCGCACGTCGCCGAGCTCGGTACGATCTTCGGCATCGCATTGGGGATCACCGCTGTCCTGGGCATCATCGGTCACTTCGGTCCTAAGAGAGTCGCAGTGGTGTTCGCGCCGGCGAATCTGCTCATGTTCTTCGCGCACTTCCTCGACGGGTCGGCCACGTATCGCGGGATAGACGTCTATGGGTACAGCGAGAAGCATGTCCTTCCGAACTTCCTCATCGACGTGACCGGCACAGCGGCCACACTGCTTGTGGTGAAATTCCTCACGGTCCTCGTCATCATCCTCGTCATAGACTTCTGGTTCCGGGAAGACCTCAAGCGCTTTCCGAATCTGGGAAACGTGATGAAATTCGCGATGGTCTTCCTGGGTCTCGCGCCGGGGACAAGGGATGCGATTAGGATCGCCCTCGGCGTCTGAACCGGGAGAAAAAGAGGCTCGGGAGGGGGAGAGTAGCAAGCCGATATAGAACCCGTGTTGTTTTGCTACTTAGGAGAGGAAAAGGGGGTGTAACCCTTCCCGAGCGCTCTTAGGCGGCCTAGAAAATAACGCTTCTATATGAACCTTGGGGTCATACAATCGAGAGGAATCGAGATATCGTCGATCTGAGGAGACGACCAGCATCCGTTCCGAGTATCTGGCAGTCCGTTCGCGATCGCCTCCTCGGCTGCCGCCGCTCGATGCCAGCTGAGTCCCTTTTCTGATAGTCAGCCCTTTACCCTTAAATACCCTGCTCAAATTAGACTATCCCCGATGGAGGAAAGGGATCAGCCAATGCCCCGGCAGGAAGCTGGTTCGAATGGATGTTCCGGCGTTCCTTTCTCTTCGGGGTTTCAGACGAACGGATTTCTAGGTCTAATCTTCGGCCTTGACGTGGACGGCGTGGTCACATACGTCAACCACTGGATGGAAAAGGAGCTGGCTAAACCTGCCGGCGACATCATAGGTTCCTCGTTCTCTGATCTCATGTCAGAAGATGATGCCCGGCAGATCGAGAGTGCGTTGAGTTCCTGCCTATTGGGGGCCACCGATTACCAGCCATTAGTCGGCAAATTCATCAAATCCACAGGGGAGATAAAGCCCTTGGAGATGGTCCTGGTGCCGATCAGGGTGCAGGATACGACAGCAGGATTGTGCGTGTTCTCCTCCGAGGCGGCTTCCCCGTGTCCTTCCAAGGTCGAACTTGTCTCGTCGTCCGAGCTTGTCGACGAGGCCGTCGATATGCTGCCGTTCGTGGTTCTCGCAATGGATGG
>JAJRAH010000115.1 GCA_028679985.1 Methanomassiliicoccales archaeon | reverse complement strand
TTTCGTTTGGGGATTGAGGGGAGGAGGCAGAGGTTCCGGCAGATCGTATGCGATGTTGTACCACTGTCTCGGGATATCCTCGATTCCAAGTTGCACTTTGAAATCACTGACGTTGGGTGTCATGGGACAGTGGTAACATAATCGGACTATATAACATTTCTGCGTATTACTGTACTTAACTGTACATGAGTACCGTGTAGAACACCAAGAACGGTCATCGATTGTTCTCAGCAATGACCGATCTCGTAACCAAAACGGCACTGCTATAGGTCAAAAGGTGTGCCGGGCTTCATCCACATCCTTAGGGGGGAGGAAACCGCTGCAATAAGAGTGTGAGCAGAGGTTTAGCAATGGTTGAAGCCACGGCAGGTTATCGCGTCGGTAGATTCACGTCGGTGAAGGCGATGAACTTCCGACCGGCGACTGTTTTGTCGCACCGGAGGACTTCCACTTTTTCGAATATAAAGCTGATGACCCCGCTATCATGCCTGATAACGTGGCAGTCCGTGCCTGAGTACATTTGCGAAGCTGGTCCAGGAACATCCAGGAAAGACTACTTGTTAGAATACCCGCAGACCGGGCAGACAAAAGCGCCTTCCTCCACTCTTAGATAGGTACCGCACTCCGGACAGGTGGTCTGATCCTCGATCGTCGTGAGTACCTGGCCCCTCTTCGATCCCTCCCTGTATATCGTTATCCCTTTGCAGCCCAATCTGTAGGCTTCCACATATATCGATTTCACATCGTCGGGCGTGCTCGTGTCAGGCAGGTTCATCGTCTTGGACACGGCGTTGTCCACATGCCTCTGGAAGACCGCCTGTATCTTCACCTGCCTGTCAGGTGGGACGTCGTGTGCGGTCAGGAACAGATCCCTGACGTCCTTTGGAATGCTCTCCACATTCTGGATGGAGTGCAATCCTGAAAATGAGTCAATGAGCTCGTCGGAATAGAATCCCCTCTCCTTCGCGATTCGAACGAACTCCTGATTGACTTCCAGCAGATGCTCCCCTTCAAGAACGTGTTTTGCATAGGATATCGCATATAGCGGCTCTATCCCGCTGGAGCAGTCCGCTATCATGCTTATCGTGCCGGTTGGCGCAATACTCAAGACCGTTGCGTTTCTGCGGGGGGATTTGTGAATGCTCTTCGCTATGTTCGGGAAGTCTCCTCTCTCCCTTCCGATCCTCGCCGTCGTTCTATCGGCCTCCTGCTTGACGTACGTCATAACCCTTTCTGCAAACTCCAGGGACTCGTCGGAGCCGTACTGAATTCCAAGCTTGATCAGAGCGTCCGCAAAGCCCATCAGTCCCAGCCCGATCTTGCGGTTCTTCCTCACGATGTCAGTCGTCTGTGGCAGAGGATACTTGCTAGCGTCGATCACGTTGTCCAGGAATCGGATGCCACCATCCACCAATTCCTTCAATCGCTCCCAGTCAAGGTCATACCCCCCGTTTGTTCTGACCGTGATCCGACTCAGATTGATTGAACCAAGGTTGCATGCTTCGTAAGGAAGCAGCGGGACTTCGCCGCATGGGTTCGTAGTCTCTACTTCCCCCAAGAATGGAGTAGGGTTCGCCCTGTTCACGGCATCTATGAAGATCAGTCCAGGGTCTCCTGTCTTCCACGCCATGCCGCATATGTCGTCGAGGACCTCCGCAGCGTTCAACCTGCCGACCGCTTCACGGGAACGAGGGTTTGTCAAGTCGTATCCGAGCCCTCTCTGAGCCCTCTCCATGAAGTCATCGGTCACGCTCACGGAGATGTTGAAGTTAGATAGTGACGAAAGGTCCTCTTTGGAGTGTATGAACTTCTGCACGTCCGGGTGATCGACCCTCAGTACTCCCATGGACGCCCCACGTCTTCTTCCGCCTTGCTTTATCGCCTCGGTCGCGGCATCAAAGACGCGCATGAACGAGACCGGTCCAGAAGCTACTCCGCCTGTAGACTTGACTATGTCGCCCTCTGGCCTGAGTTTGGAGAAAGAGAATCCCGTCCCGCCCCCGCTCTGGTGTATGATCGCAGCGAACTTGACGGCATCGTAGATGCTCTCGATGGAGTCTTCGACAGGTATGACGAAGCAGGCTGCAAGCTGCTGTATCTCGGTCCCTGCATTCATTATCGCGGGGGAGTTCGGAAGGAACTCCAGACGTCTCATCATTCCGTAGAATTCAGCGGATTCTCGTTCGACGCTTCGTCCGTCCTGGTACCGGGCGTTTACCGAGGCGACACTGTCCGCGACCCGCTTGAACATCTCGTCAGGTGTCTCGATGACGTTCCCTTTCTCGTCCTTCCTGAGGTACCTCTTCCTCAGAATCTGGAGAGCATTGTGGCTTATCTCGGGAAGACCCTCATTTCGCATTGGTGCAATTAACTCAGCCATCCGCTTAAATAACCTTCCTCGAGGCTTCTGAAGGTTACCCGTGTCGTTCTGGAATATCGATCCAAGTGCGAATGAGCCACGCGAGTTTATAAGTAGGATTCATTCACGTATCCTATCCCTGAGGAGGAGCCATATGAGGTATGGTGTGAGCACGAAGTTGTCGCCCGAGAAGGTGATAGAGAAGGCGGTTGAGTATTTCGAGAAGCTCGGTCTGAAGGTCACTGCAAGAGACGATAGGATGGTGTGTCTGGAAGGCGGAGGAGGGCAGGTCACCATTACCGCTTGCTCCAACAAAGAGACGGAAGTCGACATCGTCACGTCGGAGTGGGACTATCACGTCAAGCAATTCATGCAGAGAATCGCTAGCTGAAACATCTGATCGACTGGTCTTCTGGGGGCGAGGAAGTGCGGAGATTGACTTTCAAGGGATTCGAAAGATCCAACGGTACGGTCGGGACCAGGAACTTCGTCGGCGTGATTTCCACGGTGGCGTGCGCGAATGAGGTAGCTCGTTGGGTATCATCATCGAACGGCGGCGTGAAGGCGTTTTGGCACGGCCAGGGTTGTGCCCAGACCTCTCCAGATCTCGAAATCGTGACCCGAACCCTGATCTCTCTGGGTCATCACCCAAACCTCGCCGCCGTTGTTCTCATCGGTCTCGGCTGCGAGAGTGTCTCAATCGATGAGGTCGCCAAAGGAATATCGTCCTCTGAAAAACCTGTCGAAACGATTACCATTCAGGAAGTTGGTGGTGCCAAGAAGGCGCGAGAGATCGCGAGATCCAAGATATCCCGATTGAAGTCTGAGTTCCTGCCAGGAAGAAGAAGGGAAGCGGACGTGTCGAATCTGCTCGTCGGTCTGAAGTGCGGTGCGTCTGACACAACCTCCGGCATCACGGCGAATCCCGCGCTCGGAAGGACTGTCGACATGCTTATCGACGAAGGTGCGAGTTGCGTGTTCGGGGAGACCACGGAGTGTATCGGCGCCGAGGACCTGATTGCATCGCGCGGCGGTAACCGGAAGGTGCAGAAAGCGATCATGTGCACGGTCTTGGGAATGGAGGACAGAGCGAAGAAGATGGGCGTGGACATGAGGGGCGGGCAGCCGACACAGGGCAACATCAAGGGCGGGCTCTCCACGATAGAGGAGAAGTCCCTCGGGGCCGCGGTGAAGATCGGATCGAGGAAGATACAGGGGGTGTTCCCCTATGGAAGCAGAATCGTCTCGAAGGGTCTGTTCATGGTCGACTCCCCGGGCAGGGAACCGGAGGTTCTGACCGGCCTCGTCGCGACGGGCGCTCAGGTGGTGATCTTCACCACCGGTCGCGGCGCTCCTCAGGGTTTCCCTTTCGCTCCGGTCATAAAAATCACCGGCAATCCGAAGACCGCAAAGACCCTTGCCGATCACATCGATCTGGACGTGAGCGGGATCCTCAGAGGTGAGGAGACCCTCGAACAGGCAGGTTGCGATATACTCGAGATGGCGATCGCGGTGGCTTCGGGAAGGAAGACGAAAGCAGAGAAGCTGGGATATGAAGGGTCGATGAACATATACGTCACCGGCCCGGTGATCTGACCTCGAACTCTTTGCAACGATCCGGAACACCGTGCTACTTAATAGAAACGTTGCCTGCTAGGGTCAGTCCCCAAATTATTAATAGGGATTTTCCCTTCAGAGCCGAAACCTGACCACGAGGACGACATGTCTTCGGGTTGCTGGGTTACTACAAGGATGTGAAATAATGGAGACCGCAGTCTACTCAAGACCAGGAGTTACATCTCCTGTCCAGCAGGGTGAGAGATACCATGTGAAGATCGAGGACATAGGCCGACAGGGTGACGGCATCGCCCGCATAAGCGGCCTAATCATTTTCGTGCCAGGCGCGAAGATCGGCGAGGAAATGGATGTGAGTATCGTCAAGGTCGTCCGCAGTGCAGCCTTCGCCGAGAAGGTTACGGAATAAGGACATCGTCACGCAGATTGATGTCCCAAAATAAGCGCCCGGTCTTTGTCGGGCGAATCCTACTTCTTCCTTCTTTAGCTCTTTCCAAACAGCCTTCTATTGTTACGTCATCATCTTTCGCAGATTTCGGGGTATCCGCTAACCGCTGCCGGAGAACTCGCTTTCGAATCCTTTTCCACGCACGACGATTCTTGGTACGAATCGGACAAGCTGGCGTGCCAAGGCCACCATTTCTGTCTCCGTCGGTCCAGGTGCAGTGATATCTCCGAAGGGAGCGTCATTGGCAGGATCGCTCATGAACTGGTACAGATATACCTCGCTCGCCCTGCCAGCAATCTGCTTCCCGATGGACTCGATTCTTTCCGGGGTGACGAATCCGGGTATGACTCTTATCCAGACTCTCACGTTCTGACCCTTCAGGACGTCGAGCGTTCTGTTGAGAGAATCGAGGTACTTCCTCGTGCGCTCCGGGGGCAAACCCACAAGTCTCGAGTTGCAGGCGATATCATCTAGAGGACATTTCACCTCGATCACGAACCTTTGGACGATTCCGATCGTGCTCTTCAAGAAAGCCGGATCGTTTCCGCTCGTTTTGAGCGTTATCCTCTTGTTCATCCGTCTAAGGCGCTGCAGAAGGTCGAGCAGCTCCTTCTTCTGCATCGTCGGTTCAGCACCTCCGATGTACACATCCTTGACGGAGGGGTCTGCCAGAAACTCCACTACCTCCGTTACCTGTCTCTCCTCCTTGTCCATTCTGATGTGAGTGCAGTAGCCGCAACGAAGAGGGCAGCGGAAGAACTCGACACGGGCTTGATCTCCGGTCTTGCTTAGCCCGATAAGCTTCATCAGAACGTCAATGAGGACGACGACCTAACTATTTTGCGCTCAGTGGGCTCACTTGCCAAGCAAGTGCTTTCCGATAATCCTTCAATTCGGATCTCAAGTTTACGGGTCTCACGACCCCCGCATCGGTCAAGACCCGACTGAAGAGATCGAGGGGCGTGGATTCGAATGTCTGCTCCATCCGACAGAGATTCTTCCCGAGGCGTCTTCCGGTCATATGGACATCCGTGAACGCCATCGGACTTAACTTCGATTGGCTGCAGAGGACATACGCTGGGATGCGATGATTCCTAGTAGCCAGTGCGAGGGCGTAAGTACCCACCTTGTTGACAACCCCCTCCGGTGTGACGGCATCTGCTCCGACGATGGCCGCATCCGCGTCTCTTGACCGACTCGCCACAATCGAGTCAGGGATCAGTTCCGTCTCTATCCCGCTTGAGGCGATGATATCCGCCGTATTCCTTCCCTCTCCGCCCGGCTCGGATTCTGCAACCATTACGCTCAGCTTCCTGTTCTCACCCATCGCCTTGATTGCGCTAACGACCGTACTCGAATAGGATATCGTGACGATTCTCGACGCATCGATCATTCTGTTCGCGACCGTCGCGATTGACGCGTTCGCGGCCTCTTCCCGTTTCAGGATTCTCGTGAACAAGGAACGCAACAAGCTCGATGGTATAGTCTCCTGCGGATGGTCCTCGATCAGGCAGAGGATCGAGTTGGAGAGGTTGAAGATAGGAGCCATCGACGGCTTTGCACGGTGCAATGAAAACGCGAATTCTTTCAGTTCATGTCGGCCCAATCCGTCGACGTCTCGAATGTGGCGGTTGAGATCTCGCAGGATCGATATCAGTATCTCCGAGGCGCCGGATGTTGTGTCGACTCTGACCTTCTCCGCCAGGGAAGAGAGTGTCATTCTGGCACCACATTCCCCTGCATGAATCTTATTACTTGGCATCAGGCAGGAACCATAGTGTCACGTGTAAGTTGTGAGCGTCATGCGACTGCAGGAGAGACAGGTTCTACTCATCGATGTCGGGGAACCTTCTTGCAGGGGAAGGCCGGAGCACTCTGTTTCCTTTCGCGGTAATTAGCATGTTCGTCAGAGCGCTGAGCGAGCAGAGTGTACCGCGCCCCTGGATCGCTTCCCTTCCAGGGATCCTCGCGGTTATCAATCCGTCCGCCGATACCTCTATCTCCGTTCCGATTTCGCCCAATCGGTGCAACACTATGTTCCCCATTGCCCCCATCGATTTCTCCATCCAGCAATGCTTCATCGGGCAGAGATTGCAGTATGTCTTGAATCGCTTGGCCCCCTCTGCCGGGATCAGCCCCGCGGCTATCTCCGCTTTCGTTGTTCCGTAGGCGATGCAGCATCCCACGATCCTATCCGCCAGGATCAGCTCGTTCTCGGCGATGGTGACCTTGACAGCTCCGCCTTTCGCTTCATATCGGTTCTCCAGCCGTCTCTCCCACTTCTCGCGGCCGGTGTTCCTCGCTCCCGACAGTCTTTCCTTTATGCGTGCGAAAAGGTATTCGGAGGAAGCCGCCGCTTTGGCGATTGCACAGGTCGGACAGTATGATACAGAGGACGTTGCCAAGACTCCTCCTTCTTTGTCCAGCATGGTCGCGGAGACACCGAGCCCCTCCCTCCTGATGACCGTCCTTCCACCTTGCTCGTTTACGAACTGGAGTGCCAGAACGGAGGGGGTCAGAACCCGCCCATATCCGAAAAGAGAAGCGACCTTCTCGATGTCGATTTCGCTGCTGAGCGCGTCTCTCGAGAGATCGAAAGTCATTCTCTCGGGAACCAGACCGGCATCCATTTCTGCGGCCAGGATCGCAGGGGACCAGACAATGTCAAAGCCCTCTCCGATTACATCTCCTTCGTCGTTTCTTATGACGGCGCGCACGCCTTCAGGCTCCTCGAACGTGCTCGCCTTCCCGCCTTGGCTAATAGTCTCCTCGAGAGTACCGTGACAAATGCCGCAGGCGCCCTCTACCTCTCTGAGGTTCTCGGTCCGCCTGCTCACACGTTCCACGAAGTCCATGCCGATCTCTTCGGGACAGTATCTCGCCGCCTTTCAAATGAACCTTTCGGAAAGAAAGGAGAGGGGGTTGGCATCCACTCTAAGCATAGCTGGATACTACTTCGTCAGATATCTTCTCGAGATCGCTTAAGTTCCTCGAAAACTGGGTCTTGGGATCCAAGCTTATCAAGAAGTTGTTGCCGTTGCAGCTGACCTTCTCCTGGGTCCTGCGTATCACGTCGAGCACTGGCTTGAATCCGTTCCACTTTTCCAGCACCTCAATTCCGTTGAGGACAATTATGCCGTTCTCGTTCTCCACCAGGAATCGACTGACGTACTTTTCGAACTCGGCCAAATTCATTGGAGGAATGCACTCCTGGCCGGGACGGGGGGTTAGCCACTTCATCTGTATCAACTGGGGGTCAAAATCCAACTGCGTCCGTAAGAGGTTTGGCGAATTCTTAGAAATATACAGAGCCTTTCTTCCTTGGGACAACTCCTTGCGGAGGACTTGATGCGTCCTCAACGGCACCCTCTCGATGAAGAGATACATTTTGCCAGTAGATATTCTCACAGGTCCTCCCCTCTCTTATCTAGTATTTACAATTCCCTGAGTACTAACATATTGCCCGCTTGTTCTTGACCACGACCGAGCCTTCCTGTGCAGAAGGAGCGATGACTACAGTCCATTTCGAGAAATGACAGATACCAGCGCTTCCGCAGAAAGAGCGAATATTGTTGTGCTTGACCAGCTATATTCGACAACCTTCGCGAACGGAGACTGTACCGTCTGGTCTCAATGGTCCTTGATTCTGCCAGCCGACGACAAGATCCTAGTCCCTGTCAAACCGTCAGAGATCATACGCTGCTCTTATGTCGGGGTTCAGGTCAGAGAACTTGGACAAGTAGATCTTCCTCTCCTTCTTGAGATCGTCAACAAGCCTGGCCAACTGCTCGTCGGAGTAGAATTTCGCCGGATCAAGTCTGGATAGATCGATGCCCTCGACTTCCTCGGGTATCAGAGTCCCGAAGTGCCGGTCCTTCTTCCACCTTATCGTTCCTCTGGATATACCTCTGATTACTCCGGCAATCTCGTTTATCTCGACTCTGGTCACTTTCCTTACGACCCTCTTCAAACCGCTCTCCCCGATTTCGATGAGTTCTCCGACGCCCCCGGTGTTCAACTGGTAGCAATCGACCCTTCCCGGATTGTTGAGCAGGAAATCGTAAAACCAATTCCCTTCCCCTGCCTCGCTTCCGATGATGAACGGGTTGGTTCCCACTACCCTCACCGATTCTCCTGCCTTCTTGGGATCCCCGCCGGTTGACTCGACGGATTCGCCGAGCATGAAAGCGCCCGCAGCCTGGGCGGGAGTCAATTTCGAAGCTATCGGCAAAACGGTATTGCGTCTCGTGATGAACACCATGAGAAGCCTATCCAGCGCAGAGAGCGGCGGAAGGTTCAGGCTTTCACTCTTGAACTCACCAAGATCATCCCTCTGGATGATGCCTCTCCCATTTCCGGTGAGTACCTCGTCCTGAAAGTAGATTTTCCCAGTGTAGTCGACCATTATATTCTCGAGGATTGCGTCCTTGCTTCGCGCCGCATTGTAGAGGAGATACTGCGACCCCGGATTCAGGCCATCTGTCTTGATGTAGAATCCCCTCTCCGTTCCGAGCGCCTCACCATTCTGTTTGAGGAAGACTACGTCATCCTGAACGATTCTCACTTTCTCTCCTGGATCGATCAGACCGTGATTGTGGCACGAATGCGTCGTCTTTCCGGTAGCGGTCAGTCCGAAGATGATCATCCCTACTTTACTGACCTTGCCTTCGGCGCTGCGGGCCCAGATGAGCTTCGATCCAGCGTGAAGGCCAAGCATCCCCTGTTTCTTCGCCGCATACATGCCCATTCTCAGGAATCCTTTCTTTATCTCACCGTAGTAGTCGCTCCCGAGGACCAGCGTCAGATGCTCCTCGGGAAACACGAGGATCTGTCGATCCTTCTCCTGCCATTCTGGGAGATCGATCAAGTTCATGATCGGTCCCGGGGTGTCGGTCCTCGGGAAAAGCGTCTGGTTGACCATGTATGCCAGGCGTATGTAGTCGGTCCTGTAGCGGGAGATGAAGAGGCTGCAGTGAGGTGAGAAGCTGTCATTCCTCCCCATCGTCAGTGGCAAGTAATAAAGCGGGACTCTTGGAAGGTAATCCAGGACGGATCTCAAGGTCTTGGGAAGACTCCTGACTATCTCCTCCTTTGTCTTGCTGAGCTTCTTCTCCTCGAAACTTTCGTCCCCGATGTAAACGGTGAGACCTGCGCTCCTGTTTCTGACAGTAGAACAGAAATTGTAGTTCCCGAACTCCGTCAGATTGCCGAATCCTTCGCTCTGCGCTCTAAGTTGTTCAGGAGTCGGGTGATCGACATTGGGCATGTTCGGAAGCTTCTCCACCAAGTCAAGCAGTTCGTTCAATCCCTCTGGCCTCAATGAAACGCCTCCAACTGAACCGAGTCTGGAATTGTCTGCTAAACTCGTTTCTCGAATTAAAACCTTGTCAATGATGTCGCTCCGGATGGCCGGAATCCAATTCATTCCATATGCCGTCAGTAATGATGCCTAGCGCGGAGAACGGTCTCTGTACTCCTCTCTGACAGGGGAAAAGACGTCGATATCAATGCAGTCTTCAAGCGCTTCCGTCCTGTGCTCGGCATTCGGCGGCACGACATACCCATCGCCCTCGTGAAGATCGTGCACTTCGCCATCGATCCAGATCCGCATCGAGCCCATCTGGATGAAGCCAATCTGCTCGTGCGGATGCCTGTGGAGGGGGAACTTCACGCCCTTCGGAAGGAAGAATTCGATTGCCTGAATATTATTCCCACAGCTCAGCATCCGTCTCTTGACCCCAGGCACAGGTTCCGCTTCAACGGCTTCATCGTACTTGTACATCATCATATCAAGCCGCAGGACTAAACGATTCCCGCAATTAAATACGTGCCCACGTCCCTTCGGGTGATTGAGAGGAGTGCCAGGTGAGGGTAGTAGGCCCCCTTCTGTTTCAGGCAGCATTCAACTAAGCGCCCTACCCGCCAGTCGTGAGTAGTCATTCTGGCTGTTTGGGTTTGCTCGAGTGGGGAGTCGCCGTTTCACCAAATCTCCGAAGAACGTCATCGCCAGGCGAATCATCCTAGATCGGAGCTGTGTCGTTTCTGCGCCCTTGCCTGAGCTCTCGCCCATCCACTTGCGTGGACCACTGTCTCAAGGAGGGGGGACCTTCCTCAGCTGGGTCATGAAGACCCTACCGTCGGCTGCCCTCCCTCTCCTGGCACACTGTTCCAAGGCGAATTCGCATATTTAACCCTGACTGTATCCTTTGATTCTTCCTGAATTCCCACATGGACATTGAGGGTTGACAAGTTTCATGAGCCCCCCCAGCTTACCTTATTGAGGAACAACAGAGGCGATGGTCGATTTGACATCAGGCGGAAGTCCCAAGGGACATATGAGCGACAACAAGACGCTCTACGTGAAGACTCGCGAAGACTGGCGACTATGGTTGCAGGAGAATCACGATTCAGAGGATTGTGTTTGGCTGGTCTACTACAAGAAGCACACACGAAAGCGATCCATTCCATATGCGGACGCTGTGGAAGAAGCGATATGCTTCGGCTGGATTGATGGTCAGATAAGGAGAATCGATGATGAGAGATACATACAGCGGTTCACCCCCAGAAGACGTGGAAGCATCTGGTCCGAGCTCAACATTGAGAGAGCGAGAAAGATGATCAGACAGGGCAGAATGACGCAATCTGGACTCGAGGCATTTCGTGAAGGGATGGAAATGAAGAAGAGAGTCCCCTCGAGTAGAAGTCTCTCTGTGCCGGCCTATCTTGAAACAGCATTGGGAGAGGACAAGACAGCATGGGACAATTTCCAGGCCCTCTCTCCATCCGCCAAATTGGCCTATGTTCATTGGATCGACTCCGCGAAGAAGGACGAGACTAGACAGAAGAGAATCGAGAAAACACTGTGGCAACTCACGATGAAGAGGCGACTTGGGGAGGAATGATTGAGAGTAACGTGCCAGGGAGGATTATTGGTCAATTTCGATTGGATCCATATGCTACGACTGGAGTCAACTCCTTCACGATCCGCTGTCCTTCTTCTCCTCCACCGCGTCTTGTCCGATTGGCGTGTCCTCTGATGCCATCCTTTGCATGTCTGCAAATTCCCTCAGAAACCACTCGGGCTTGAATCCGCGAGGTGAGCGAGAAATAGAACATGAACCAAGTCCATCAGAAGGTGCCAAGGACAACAAGGCCACTCCTGCCCGCTTGGGTCGGGGAATAGAAGCGGTCCCACGTT
Organism: Methanomassiliicoccales archaeon; assembly: GCA_028679985.1. Classification (GTDB taxonomy): domain Archaea; phylum Thermoplasmatota; class Thermoplasmata; order Methanomassiliicoccales; family JACIVX01; genus JAJRAG01. The sequence goes on along the minus strand of JAJRAH010000115.1, from coordinate 11,337 downwards.
CGTGGCAGAGTCTATCACATATTCCCGATGAAATAGACTAGACCGATCCTCTTCGCCATGCCTTCTATGAGATACAGCGTCTCTCGGATCCTAGCCTGGATCACGTTGCAGAGAAACACGCACCGTCTTGCTTCGAATGAAAGGGGTGGCAGGTTGCCAAGCCTCTCCCAGAATTCGTTCTCTCGTCTCTGTCTGTATTCGCTTATTTCCTTGCCCAATTCGTTGGCCTTCTTCCCGTTTCTCGCAGACAGGACTTCCTTCACCTTCTGGATCATCTGGCAGCACATCTTCATATCCGCGACGGAGTGTTCCTTCAGCCTTGCAACATTCCTTGGCAGTCTGACGTCCGTTTTCATTGCATGCTCTTCGAGATACTCCACAGGGTATTGAAGCATCTCTCTCTGGATGCCATAGGAGTTGCTGACGAGGCCAGCAATCGCGTACATGCTGTCTCCTATTCTCTCGAGAGTGTCAGCCGCCATCCATCTGACGTTGAGGTCGGTCAGCGTGCTCGATGACGGGTCGCATTTCGACAACCTCCTGATCGCCTGGAACGCCATCCGATCGATGTCCTCCTCCTCTAGCGCGTACATGATCCTGAGGATCTGGATGCTCCTTCTCAGATTGATGTCGAAATGGGTGAGCAGGTCAATCGCAAGCTTCTCTCCCTCGATGACCTTGTCGAACAGGAGGGCAAACAATGAATCGGTGTCATACATGACACCTGACCGACTCGAGTAGTGGATCTCGTTGCCGCTCGAGCTTGGGACGAGGTTCTCGTCGAGCAGTCTAACGATGTTCCGGGAGTCGCCAATCAGCGAGTCAGAGAGGCTATCTGAGGTGAGGCTGAACTCGTCCGCGCCGTTCACGTAGGAGGAGACGATATATTGTTTCAGCTCGTAGCTCGACATCTTTCCGACCGAGACCCTGACTTTTCTCCTCGTCACCTTCGGAGTGAGGACGAGCTGGTCGCCGATGCTGAACATGTCAACCTCCTTATCCTTGTTCTGCTCATCGGTCCAGCCCCTGATCCATTGCTTTGGTATGTAGAGAGAATACCCTCCAGAGCCGGCTCTCGATATCTTCTTCCTGGCTTTGATTCCCTTCCGTTCAGCCATGACCTACTACCTCAATCGCCGAGTCCGCGGGAGAAGTGGAGAGTGATAAGGTGCTTCCCGGATTCCTCGAGTTTCGTCGCGATGTCGCCCACCCTGTATCCGATTCTGACGAGGTGAACCAGATTCCTTCCGTGGGTGGGACTCTCTCCCTTCGTGGCAGTGCTCTTTATGATCTTCCCGAGCTCCTCCCCGAGGTCGTCCCTCAGCTTCGTGAGTTCATCCAGATATATCTCGATCTTCTCGGTCCCGCCGGAAAGCATGAGATCCCTCAGAGTCTCGATGTGCTTGGCCAGGATCTTCAGGTCGGCCACGAAGATTTGTCTCAGACTCTCCAATGAGGAGTCAAGGACGGATGGTTTACTTATTTCCTTAATGATCGTTTCCGGAGGGTACAGAAGTCTAGCGGGATCGACGTTGTAGACCCTGCACATGGTTCTGACCATCCCGTACATGCTGTCGCCAAGGTTCTCCATCGTGTTTGTGGTAAGAATGACGAAGTAGAGATCCACGAGATTCTCGAACGGAATCTCCATCCTTGACGCAAGTCGGAGTATTTGCAGCGCCAGCTTGTCCGTGTCTTCCTCGAGCAGCTTCAGCATCTGCATGAGGTGAATCGCACGCCGAGGATTCTTGTCGAAGTGTTCGAGGAGCTCCTCCAGAAGCCGCATTCCTTCAAGCAGCTTGTCGAGAAAGAGCCTCTGAAGATGGGATGCGTCCGGTGGGCTGAGCATCGCGGAGGCGTTCTTGTTATATGCGATCCTGGTCTCCGAGATGTCGAGAGTCAGACGGTCATCGAGCGACCGAACGAAACTCCTTGCACCGCAGATCTGCTCGTCCGTGAACCGATTCTTCGTCAGTATCTCTGCGGACTCGAAGCCTCTGACATAGCATGAAAGTAAGAAGTGTCTGACTTCGTCGACTGAATCGCTATCGATCCTCACGGATTTCGAGGAGCCTTTGTGTACGGGCGAGATAATCAGATGATCGTCCATCTGGAGAAGGTCTACTCTTCTGTCCTTGGCCTGTTCCCCTTTCCATCCGTCAATCCATCTCTTAGGAATGTAAAGGGAGAATGCCCCCTTTCCAGATCTCGTCACCTTCTTGCGGTATCTCTGCATGTCGACCCCCCCCCGCGACGATTCGATACTCGAGTGTATAGAACGTTTGAAGGGTCTAGTTTATTCTCGGGGTTTCTACTTATATGTTGCGGGAATTAGTGAAGTGATTGGATTCTGCAGAAATCGTCTCTGAATGCCTGAAGCAAGGTTTAATAACAGCAACCAGCATTCACAGAACCGCAGGCGGGGGTAGCCAAGCCTGGCCAACGGCGCAAGATCGAGGGTCTTGTCTCGCAGGAGTCCAAGGGTTCGAATCCCTTCCCCCGCACCACTACGCACGGGGTGGTAGATGACACGTCATAGGTGTCCTGACCATTGTCAGATATGCTTTCGTGGCGACATCTTCGGTTTCGGGCTTGTCCGTCACTTCTGTAGGTTCAAGCGGTGGACGTTGATGGTCAAATGCGGTCGTGCCCGACCCATCTCAGTCATAATATAGAACGTAAGCCACAACCAGGATTACTCCCAATATGAAGATGGCCGCCCCAATGAAAAATCCCTCGTTAATGAAATCCAAAAGATGGTTGGAGAGCCCCGCCAATTCGATTCCGAGAACGAGCATGAGGAAACCGACAATCAGAACCCCTCCAATGATATCCCGCTTTTCTTTCCAAGTGGACATCACTGTTTATGACTTACCAACGAGTACTTATATTATTTGAGAAGAGAACGGATCGAAGAGATCTGGCCTTCTCATCGGTAATTCTGACGGTCCGTACGGTTCTGACGGCAGATAGAGAGAATCCTATGCGTCCATCGATCTAGATCTAAGATATGCTTAAGTATAGAGGCCATAATGGGACCGTCAAGAGGGTCAAGATGAGATGTCCCGGATGTGGTTGCCCTAAATGCGGTTCGGAAATTTCCGATTGGGACAAACCCTGTCCTAAGTGCGGATATGCGTTGGGTAACGATTCCGATGTCGAGAAACAGAAGCAGCCGTGATACAAGAGGTCAAAAAGACGTACTTGACCCGCGCAATTGAAGAGAAGAATGGAAGAGATCTTTTCTTTTCTTTTCTTGTATTCTCTGACAGAGGTTCCTCTTCTGAACGATGCAGACCGACCTCTTTCGGATCATAGTCGCGAATCGCAATCCTGCTTGACCTATCGTTATCTATATCGATAATATTGACACCTCCGATTGTTCTGACGACAGATGGGGAGAGACGAATCTAGTGACGCGTCAAGCGTCCCCGAGTAGACCTTCTCATCCTATATGCAAATCTTCTTCACCATTCGGGGGTATTCGGGGAATATGATCAATCTAGTTACTGGAGCTTCTGGTTTCCTTGGTGGTCACGTCGTTGAGGAACTCTGTCGTCGAGGAGAAGAAGTCGTCGTGCTTGCGAGAAAGACCAGCAATCTATCCGCGCTCAAGAACCTTGAGATCGATACCAGATATGCAGACGTCAGGGATCCTGCCGCACTCAAGGAAGCCATGAAAGGCGTGGATATCGTCTTCAATTGTGTCGGCTCAGTGAGATTCGTCATTCCATACAGAGAAATACACGACGTCAATGTTGCCGGGACGGAAAGGATCTTGAACGCGGCCGCCGAGGCGGATGTTAAGAAGATCGTACACACAAGTTCAATCGCGGCATTGGGACCCGATGGCCTTCTAAATCCAGGCAGTCTCAAGGCCGACCGTCCGGACATAAAGGGTGGGTACTCCAGATCGAAGACGGAAGCGGAGGCAGTTTTTTTCAAGGGGTGTGCAGAGAAGGGAATCGAGGGGGTTGCCCTGAGACCCGGAGTAATATACGGTCCGAGGGATTTCACTTCTGCTTATTACTGGTTCAACTTTGTCGACACGGACAATGCACAATTGGTCGGGGATGGGTCGTCGAGATTCCCCCTCATTTACGTCGGCGACGTCGTCGATGCCTTCATGACCGCTTCAGCGAGGAAGAATGTCAACGGAAGAACATACAATCTAGATGGCCCCGATAGCGTGTCATTGAAGATGACATACGATCTCATATGCAAGGAGCTTGGAAAGGATCCGGACTACAAGTTCACCCCATTCTGGCTGGCCTATTCTGTCGCGTGGATGAGCGAGCTGAAGTCAAAACTGGGCGGGTACAAGAAGGAGCCGAGACTATCCAAGTTCGTGATTTCCTTGTTTGGCAAGGATAGTGAGAGACCAGACTGTTCAAATGCCATACGGGACCTTGATTTCCGGCCGAAGATAGGGTTAGAGGAGGGGATACGAAGGACCGCTGTCTGGTATAAGGATTTGAAGAGATCCGGCCAGATAGCAAAGTGAAAACTTCTGGAGGGAGACTCATCTGGTTTGACCCATCCGATCGATTCATCTCAATGCGTGGTCTCCGATTTCAGAAGTTGCTCACGGTCCAAACGGACGAACCGGATGTGCATCCCCAGTATGTCCCTCTCTTCATTTCTTCTCGTCTACAAATAACAGGGCAATGATCGCGCAAGAAGCCACATACCAGAACAACATGTCGACAAGGAAACCTACCCAAGAGAACTCGACGGTTGGATAAGTCGTGGCACCAGCCACACCCATGAAGCTCCCGACAGGCCAGAATCCCAGAGGGAACCCGACGAGAATCCTTGAGTCAAAGACATGGGTCGTCAAGATTAGCACGAGATTCACTCCGGCCATCAAGGCGATGAATAAGAGGATCCTCCCGGCTGTCGGCTTGAGAAATTCCCCCCAATCCATGACCTGAGAATTCGCGTCCGCAGTATTAAGCGCTTCCTAATTTGTCTTGAAGAACATACTATCCCGAGACAGCCCAATCATCAGTAATCTCCAGTTGACTGGTCGATGATAACTAGCTCTCTTCTGGGCGCCGTCACATGACACATTTGCTCCAGTTGGTCAACGACAATCGTTCTCCTCAAATCGTCATGTCGGACGAAAGCGTATCGATGTCATCTGCTGATTCGGCAATTCTCGTCAGTTCTTCCTAATCACGTTTGTAGCTTCATCCTCCATGTACGGTGTGCTGCACACTGGACAGACGTGAGACTCCTCGCCCTTGCTCTTGAACCACGAGTGGCCGCATCGCTTGCATTCGATCTTCGACAACTTCACTTCTTCCAAGTTCGCGCTAGGTATCATGAAAACCGCGAGAATTCCTTGGAGCAGCCTGTAGATAATCCTTCTGGTCAGTTCAGGAATGCCGTTTCTACGTACTCAGTCCACTAGCAGACGGCATGACCTGGTAGCTAGATCCCACCAGATCTACTTTCAGGGTTCCTTTCTCGTTCGAAGATGAAAGTGGTCACCATCAGCCCGACACTTTCTCAAACATGTCCTTCTCTGCACCACAAGTGGGACATACCCAGTTATCTGGCAGATCCTCGAAAACTGTCCCCGGTGCGATTCCACTCGTCTCGTCTCCGACTGCTGGGTCATATACATAGTCGCAAAGTGTGCATTTCCATTTGTCCACATCATCGCCCCCTAGCTCTCCTCTAGAATCCTTGTTCATCTGGTCCGTTTGTTTCCTTCGTCTGTCCCCGAGGAATATCTGCCATTGTATGCAACCTTCTCATCCTGATTTCCGTTCCTTCTCAGTCCTGCTCACAATGGCTTTGTACTTGTCGTGGATCATCATCCTATCGAACTCGAAGAACTCGCCAAGCATGGCATCCATTTCCTCTCTGCTGAAGTAGGCCATGCAAGGAATGAAGAATCGTCTGTCTTCTTTTTCAATGTGTCTGGGATAGAGGTCTGTCAGTGCTTTCAGTCTTCGCCGAACCTCACCGACAGCGTTCGGGTCCCCTTCCGAGTGGGATATCCTTGCGTCATGGAGTGCTCCCACGTTTTCTCGGGCGATCACATGCTCCGCGAGCAACTCATCCATCGTCTTCTTGTGGTCAGGATCCAGACTCTTCTTCGCTAGATCCCTGAACAGGATGTCCTCCTCCTTGCCGTGATGGCATCTGTCCGCGTACGTCCGGAGGAAGTCGACAGCCGTATCGAGAAAGAGAACGTCAACTTTTCCGATGACTTCGACATCACGGAGTTCACTCTGCATCAGCTGGACCATTCTCTCTATCAGCCTATGCTCGGTCATCAACGGGCCTGCGGGCATCATCTTCGAATCACCAAAGACCTTTCAAATGCAAACAGACATCGGGCCCTATTTGTCACTTTCGAGACTTGCCCCACTCCAGCAGACCCCATGGAAGCGGTCCTTCGAGGGGATGAGATCCGTCGTACAAAGCAGCAAGGGCGTTGAAAGGCACTCCACAGTCCTTCAATCCCTGTTGCCTCGGAGCGGAATATGACCGGTCGTCCAGTCATTCAGGCCAGGAATCTAGAAGTCTCTGATTTTCGCAATCTGGAATGTTATCGCAGTTGATAATTTGCAGCTAGGGAATTTTATACACATCCGCCATCAAAAACCGATCAACCTTGGAGGACTGTGCAGGAAAGCAAAGACGTGGGAGAGTGGGGCGCTGTTAGCCATCACTCACCTATTCGTCGTGATGCTGATCATCAGACAGCTCGATCTGGACAGGAACGAAGCAATGATTGGAATGCTGTTCGGTGTCTTCATCGACATAGATCACCTCCTTGGTATTCCTGATTTCGTGAATGAAAATGGGGCCAGCAATCTGACGAATCCAGAATCTCTTCTCAATTCCGGTGTCCAGTGGAAGTCGACGCTTCACAACCCGATAGCCGTTCTGATAGTCGCGCCTGCCTCAATCGCCTTCCGTTTCGTCATACCGCTATCCTTCTGGGGGATTCACGTCGTGATGGACACCATTCAGATAGAGTACCTCGGAATCGCCTCGATCGCGGAGATAATTCTGATGCTCTCATTGTTCATCGCAATGATGTGGACCGAACTTCGACTCTTCAACAATCAGAACCATGTCCATGAGAGATCGACCCGCAAGTTCGTCTCCTGGGAAATGAAGAGGATCACCTGGGTCCTCAATAGTGTCAATCCGATCAGCAAGAACAGGGTCCCTAGTCCGGCCTAGACCTCATCCAGCATGCCGATCAGTGCATCAGTGAAAGTGGCCGTCTTGTAAGTTCCCCCTACGTCGATTGTCTTGACGCCCCTTGACAGGCCCAATCGAACGACCTTCTCGATCCTCGATGCCTGGACATATTCTCCCAAGTATCTCAGCATCATCGCGCCTGACAGGATCGCAGCTATTGGATTTGCAGTTCCGGTGCCGGCGATGTCGGGTGCAGAGCCGTGAGACGGTTCAAAGATGGCGTACCTGTCTCCTATATTGCCCGAGGGGCCGAAGCCGAGGCCACCTACCAGGGCGGCCGCCTCGTCCGAAAGAATGTCCCCGTAGAGATTCAAGGTGACGATGCAGTCGAGGTCCTTCGGTCTCAGGACAAGTGCCGCCGCCGCGGCATCGACCAGCATCTCCCTGGATTCGATGTCAGAGTTACTGGCCTCCTCAAAGAACACCCTCCTGAAGAGACCGTCCGACATTCTCATCGCGTTTGCCTTGTGGACGCACGTCAGTCTGCGCCTTTTCTCATCCTTGCATAGTCTGAGTGCAAATCTCACGATCCTTCTGCTCGCTTTCTCGCTCACTCTCCTTTCGAGCGTAACGCCGTCGGTGTCCGCATGCTCTATGCCTGTGTACATTCCTTCGGTGTTTTCCCTGACGATTACCACATCCAGGTCGACCAATCCGACGGACGGGTGTAAGCGCTTCACCGGACGAACGTTAGCGTAGAGGTCGAAATGCTTCCTCAGGAAGAGGATAGAAGGCCCCTTCTTCTCCTCCAGCGAGGTCGTTACAGCTCCGAACAGACAAGCGTCGCTCTGCTCGAGCGCGTCCATAGTGGCATCGGGAATGAAGCTCCCAGTCTTCCTGTAGCACTCCAGCCCCATCTCCGCGGGGATGAACTCGAGGTCGACATCCAGGTTCTCGATGAGCCTGACTGCGCACGAGACCACTTCCGGACCTATTCCGTCCCCGCCAATCACGGCGATCTTCTTCATTGTCATACCCCGATGCGTTCAAGGACACTCGCGACGATGATCGGCAATGTTATGGTCGCATCCCCTTCGACGGTAATCTGGTCGGCGGTGGCTTTGACTTTTCCCCAAGACACGGCCTCGCGAATCCTCGCGCCGGAAAGACTGCCGTCATACTCCTCCGCGGTCGTCAGGTACACAGCGTGGTCGAGACCGTCCCGAAACTGATTCCACCATATCACATGATGTTTCGATATCCCCCCACCGACGACGATAGCTCCCGTTTCCTTCGCCTCGAATATTATGTCCGAAAGATCCTGCTCATCCTTGAACAGATCGATCTTCAGATTCCTGTGAGTTTGCCAGTACATCCACAGCTGACTCCCGAAGGACCCATCCATAATGCCAGGGACGAAGACGGGAACCTTGTTCCTATGGCACCAGTACAACAACGAATCCCGATCAGTCATGTTTGACCCGACAGCATCGATAAGGTCCCTAGTCGAGATCGATTCCTTCCCGTTCAGTATCTTGTCGAACATCGGGATCAGACGCTTCTCCAGGATCAGACCGTAGCTCGCATCGGGGACTAGCACGTTCCCGAGCCTGCTGATCCCCTTCTTTCTGAGTTCCGAGTCGTTCATGTTGAAATCGCCGTGATAGTACTTCTTCCAGGATCGGGCAAGATCGTGATCGAGAGTCCCGCAGGTCGTAACAATGACGTCGACTAGGCGTCTTCTCACCATTTCGACAATGACGCCGCGGGTCCCGGTCGCCATTATGCACGCTGGGAATGAGAAGAAGACAGTACAATCCTTCTTCCGAAACATTCCCTCCACTATGTCGACGGCATCCGCGAGCTTCTTCGCAGTGAATCCGCCCGACTCCTTCATCTGTCTGACAAGCGAATCCACTGTCATCGATTCTTTGATTCTCAGATCTGCCACTGCCCTTCTCTTGTCCATGCGGTCATCCCTTTTTCGATGTCGTTCACTGAGTCCAAACAGTTACGGATAGAAGAATGTTAGGATTGTGTGGTACGATGAATGAAAAGTCGCCAGCGTCTGCCGGTTACCTCTCCCAAGGTAAGACTGTCGCCCGCCTCTTCGAATGACTCGGATCGGACCTTGTGCCTTTCCTCCTACATTCCAGTCGTTCGGTTGTAGAAAAACCTAAGTAGGGATATTCTCTACAGAAGGGGAGATTTCTTTGAAGAAGGTAAAGGCCGCCCTATTGTCGATAGTCAGCAATTCGTGCCTGGTAGTGATGAAGCTGGTAGCTGGCATGATGATGTTCTCCGTCAGCGTGCTGTCGGAAGCTGTTCACTCGATGATGGACCTGATTGCGGCGATCATAGCGAACTACTCGGTCAGAAAGGCCGTCAAGCCGCCGGACAAAGAGCACACATATGGTCATGGGAAGTACGAGAACGTCGCAGGGATCATTGAAGCTGTCTTGATATTCTTTGCGGCTGCCATCATTATCTATGAGTCGATCGTGAAGGTGCTGATCGGCTCTCCCGTCGAATTCCTCGAGATCGGAATCGTGATTATGGGAATATCGACTGTCGTGAATTTCTTCGTTTCAAGGTACTTGTCCAGAGTTGCCGAGGAGGAGGACTCGATCGCCCTAGAGGCCGACTCAATGCATCTGAAGACAGATGTTTTGACTTCGCTTGGTGTGTTTGTGGGCCTGATCTTGATCAACCTGACTGGCCTGAGGATCCTGGATCCAATAATCGCAATCCTTGTCGCCGTCCTCATCATCCGGGCTGCATACAAGCTCACGATGGAGTCCAGCAAGGGACTTGTCGATGAGAAGCTCCCCCCCGAAGAGGAAATGGTTATCAGGAATGTCTTGCTGGAACACATGCCTGAGTTCGTTGAATTCCATGACATTCGGACAAGGAAAGGAGGGGACCAGAGGTTCATTGACCTCCATCTCGTCATGAAGGCCGACACCAGCGTCGAGGATTCGCACAAGGTCGCCGATCATCTGGAGTTGGAAATAAGGAAGAGGCTGCCGCACACGAGCGTGATGATACATGTGGAACCGTGTGACTGGCGTAACTGTCCGCTCTCGGATGAGAACAGGATGATTGAGATTGAGGACAAGTCAAAGAGTAGAACAAAGGGCAAGAAAGCTCAGTAGATTGGTCCGCCCGCTCTCTGGAATCGGCCTTTCTCATGCATCAATTCGATTCCATGCGTCTTAATATATATCGAAATGCACTTTTCGGGCACGTTGCGCGACGCAAAGCGATTGGCTGTCTACTTGGGTGCATTCATAGGGCCATTATCTGGAAACGCGGTTTTGGCGCTAGTACCGACTCTTAAGACCGAATTCGCCGCCACTGCACCCGACGTCCTCGTCTCCATCTCCTTCTTCATGATTCCCTTTGCCTTCTTCACCCTCTTCTCGGGTACGATATCGGATGTTTATGACAGGAAGAAGACGGTGGCTGCTGGCTTCACCGTCTACGCCATAGGCAGCCTGATGTGTGCAGCCAGCGTGGATCTGAACATGTTTCTCTTGTCGAGAATGGTCCAGGGCTTGGGATATGGATTTGTCAATCCGGTTCTCGTCGCAATCCTCGGCGACATCGTCCCTTTCCAGGAAAGGGGAAAGGCTATGGGCTATCTTGGCGCGGCAACGACTACCGGCATAGCCCTCGGCCCCTTCGTTGCGGGGTTCATCGCGATTGTCAACTGGAGATTGGTGTTCGTCGTCGTAGCCTCGCTCGTACTGCTCGTCGGGCTATTCTTCACGCTCGCCTTCAAGAGTACGACTTTCGAGAAGAGAGAAGGGGGGGTCTCGGCCGTGCTTGGGAACCTGTGGAGAACTGTTCGAAAGAGGAGTGTCGTCCTCTTGTCCCTCGCGGGGTTCTTCACCTTCATGTGTTATGTCGCGACCTTGTCATTCATATCTGACACCCTGTCCCTAGAGCCCCTGTCTTTGGCGGAAAGCGATATCGGAATCGTGATGGCAGCGACAGGCGTCTCAGGAATTGTTGCCGCCCCCATCGGCGGGAAGATGGTCGACCGGATCGGGAGGTATGCAACGGCGACCGTAGGCTTTGCCACAATCATCCTGGCTTTCCTTCTTCTGACGTTCTCCTCGACGGTCGGCCATCATATAGGCTCGTTAGCCGTTCTCGGCGTCG
>JAJRAH010000114.1 GCA_028679985.1 Methanomassiliicoccales archaeon | reverse complement strand
GGTAGAAGTTGCCGAAACTTACGTTGGTCGTATTCTCCGGGGAACTCGATAGAGCATTCGTCGCCTTCACGATCGCCAGCAGGGCGGCCGCGGAGGGGTGGAATGTCATCATGCTGTTCACGTTCTGGGGACTAGGGATCGTACGGGACCCAGACAAAGCAGTCACGAAGACGACCGAGGTGGAGAAGATGTTCGACTCCGCGCTTGCGAGGGGGGCCGATGATCTGAAGCTTCTCCGCATCGACATGCTAGATTCCGCCACGACCATGATGAAGGAGCAGATGAAAGCGAAGAACATGCTTTCGATAAGGGACATGATGAGGGAGGCAAAGGAGTTCGGCGTGAGGTTCCTCGTCTGCAACATTCCGATGGAGTTGATGGGAATTCGCAAGGATGAATTCGTCGACGAAGTTGACGAGGTCTGCAGTGTGGGAGGGTATCTGGAGGAGGCCAAGGACGCTGATCTGAACCTCTTCATCTAGGTTCGCCTCACCCGTTGCTGAAGGTCTTTTCGCAAATGAATAATAGCCGAGACGCTATCCAATGGATGGTGATCGTGTGGCGACTCTTGAAGAGATGTCGAAGATTCTTGTGGAAGTATTGGGCTTGAAGTATGATCCCGTAGCTATTACTCTCATCAAGAAGGGGCAGCAGGCTCCGGAGGGTTACGGGCAGCCGGATAAGCCGATAAGACACTGCCAAGCGATTATGAGGGCGCGTCACGGCGAGTCCCTTTTGGTGCCTCTCGATAAGCAGGCGTGCCCGGTGGGAGCATCGTCCCTGGGTATCGTGCCGATCCCGGAGAAAGTTGAATCTGGAGAGTTCCATTACAACCTGGGGATGTATTCGAGCCAAGAGGCTGCGAGGAACATGATCCGACAGAGGCCGGCACTGGAGACAGGCAGCGTGATCGCTGTCGCTCTCAGTCCGTTGGCTAAGGCGAGAATCGAGCCTGATGTCGTCGTGGTCATCGGCACACCGGAACAGATATATTGGCTGCTGCCTGCGGCAACGACGTTCTCGGTCGGTGGAAGGATCACGGTAGAAATGGCTTCTATGCAGGCGAGCTGTGCTGATTCCACCGTTCTCCCATACATCACCGGAAAAGTGAACATCTCCTTGGGATGCTTCGGCTGCAGGAAGACGACGGACATAGCACCCGAGCACATGCTGGTAGGCATTCCTATGTCCAAAATGGAGGATATTGTAGAGGCAGTGAAGAAGATGGGCGAGGGACCGATACCCAAGTCTCGCGTAAAAGTGATGTAGCCCGGGCAGTACACCCGGTGGTTCGAATCCCGTCTACAAATCGACCGCTATGTTCACGGCTTCAGCAGTACGACCTCGTACAGCTTCTTGGTGAAGGGAGGAGACGGATCGTCGAACTCCTTGGTGTATAGCAGATCATACCCTACTGCCAGGCGCTGCACCTTCTCGAGGGAGAAGAAGTGCACCACGAAGCCCATGGGGTTCTCCCACATGTCCTCGCCGTGATGCTTCCCTTTCCTATAGTGAGGGTCGTTAACGTTCCTCACCGAATAGATGTTGATCCCGCCGTGCTTCAGGACCCTATGACACTCATTAAAGATGAACGCCAGCTCCTTCTCAGAGAGGTGCATCGTGAAGAACATATGTGAGAAGCATGCGTCCACTGACTCGTCAGGTAGGGGGATGCCTTTTCTCAGATCGGAAACACTCGCTGTCAGACCCTTGTCCAATCCCATCTTCTTGGCTCGTTCCATCAACTGGTTCACGCAAGTTTCCGAGTAATCGAACGCGGCGACCTCCATGCCGTGCTTCAAGAAGTGAATCGCGTCCCGGCCCTGCCCGCAGCCGAGTTCCAGTATCTTCTTGGCCCCATTGGCGACGAAGGTCCTCATCGCCCCCATCCCGAACTCGCTAGGCTCATGACCGAAGAAGTCCGAGGTCGACTGATACGTCTTGTCCCAGTGATTTCTCTGATTAGAAGTCTCTACTTTCCCATCCATGCCGACTGCAACAACAAGGATGTTCTTAACCTTTGCTGGAATGAAGCTATGAAGGGGATTTCGGCTATAGGACCTTCCTCGCGACTCGCCCGCCATTGCCCGTCTATCCTGAAACTCTCCTACGCAGCCTTTTTTAACGGGATACTCCCTTACGGCCACAGAGGAGTTCAGCATGAAATGGAAGTCCGACCAGTATTGGGTCAGCCACTACAATTTTGAGAAGGAAATCAAGTTTCCGAAGAAGATCAGGTTCCACGACACGACGTTCAGGGACGGGGAGCAGCAGCCGGGCGTCGTATTCACCAGCGATGAGAAGGTCAAGATCGGAACGATGATGAGCGAGATCGGCATGGACAGGATCGAGGGCGGAATGCCGCTTGTCTCGGAAGACGACAAGAGGGCGGTCAAGAGACTCGCAAACGCCGGTCTGGAAAGCGAGATCTTCGCATTCACTCGCTGCATGAAGGACGACGTCGAGACGTCCGTAGCTTGCGGCGTGGACGGGGTCATAATGGAGGTCCCGTCAAGCGGGCAGCTCATCGGGGACGCGTACGAATGGTCCGAAGAGAAGGCCAAAAGTCTGGCGGTAGAGGCGACCGCGTACGCTCACGACCACGGATTGTACGTTTCCTTCTTCTGCATCGATCTCTCGAGGGCGGATAGCGCGTGGTCCCTGGACCTCATCAAAGCGGTGGCTACTGAGGGGCACATGGACGCGCTCAACGTCGTCGATACATTCGGGGTCGTGTCTCCTGAGGGGATGACGAACCTCGTCAAGATGCTGAAGAAGCACTTCAAGGTCCCGATCGAGGTCCACACGCACAACGATTTTGGACTGGCGGTGGCAAACACGCTCGCCGCGGTGAAGGCGGGGGCCGAGGT
>JAJRAH010000113.1 GCA_028679985.1 Methanomassiliicoccales archaeon | reverse complement strand
CGTGACACCATGCCCGTTCTGCAAGACGAATCTGTCGGACTCCTCGAAATGCCTCCCCGTGGTAGATTTTGCAGAGTACGTCGCTTCTAAGGTGAAGAAACAGTGAGTTAACGGTCTTAATGGACTGTCGAAATTCAATCGATTTTCTCCCCTTTACGGGGCTTCTTCTCCTTTCTTGTCCAGATGTGCGATTTCCCTTGACATTCTTTCGCATTTCTTCCATGTGTTTTCTGTAATGTCGAAACATTCTTAAGTCTCGAATAGGATTAGGAGGACCGGAGGAATCACAATGGCCAAAGCATATGTTTTGACGAAGCCAGGAGGTCCCGAGAATCTCAAAATGATGGACTATCCTATACCAAAGGCCAAGCCCGGAGCTATCGTGGCCGATGTTGGACTTTGCGGCGTCTGTGGAACCGACACTCACATCATCTATGGAAGACTCCCAGTACCGACACCGCAGTTGCTCGGACACGAGTGGTTCGGAACAATTCGGGAACTAGGCAAGGGCGTCAAGGTCGACTACACCGGGAAGCCCCTGGAGGAAGGAGACTACATCGCCACCTGCCTGGCGAAGTGCGGCAAGTGCTGGTTCTGCCACAACGTTCCTGGGAGGGAGAGTCTATGTATGAACATGGACGTCATCGGCATCAGCCCCAACACCTCAGACCACCCGCCACACTACTTTGGAGCGGTCGCTGAGCATGTATACGTCGGTGAACACTTCCCTGTGTTCAAGTTCCCGAAGGGAATGACAGAAAAGGAAATGGTCCTAATTGAGCCGGTCGCGGTTGCCACGAGGGCGTTCAAGAGGGCTCAATCGGGCGGAACAGATTGCGCATATGCGGGGGAGGGAGTTGATCCTTCACAGACCGTTGTCATCCAGGGTCTCGGACCCATCGGACAATGCCACACAGTCGTGAACAATGTCTACGGCATGAATAACATCATCGGTGTAGACATTCTTCCGGCCAGGTTGGAGCAGGCCAAGAGGATGGGTGCTACTGAACTCATCAACATGAAGGAGTACCCGAAGATGGATGACCGTGTCGAGAAGATCATGGAGCTGACGAACGGCATCGGAGCGGACGTTGTCATCGAGGCCAGCGGTGTGCCTGCCGCATTCACTGAGGCGTTGAACCTCGTGAGACGTGGCGGTACCGTGGTCGAGATGGGCCACTTCACGAACACCGGTGAGACGAACGTTAACCCACACGTGCACTTCTGCAACAAGGAAGTCAACTGCTTCGGCGACTGGGGATACTCCAAGTTCGAGTACAGGACAGCGATTGCTGTGATGCAGAAAGCCAAGAAGATGGGAATACCCTTCGGAGAAATCTGCGCAGAAATCGCGCCTCTCGAGGACCTGCCGAACCAGATCCTCAGGCAAGAGAAGAGGCTGTCTCCAGGTAAGATTGCAGTTAGGCCTTAGGCTTCAAACCCTATTTGAAGCGGTGACTAGGTAGTAGTCACTGCTCCAATTCATTTTTCCTATCTTATCAGAATAATCGCCATCAAGTTCTAGTTCTGGAGGTTCCACTGGTAACAGAAGTAATGCTGGAGAAGACTGGTGGGATTGTTGGATCAATTGAGACTAGGCCAGCAAAAAGGAAAGAAACAAGAAGTCTGATTGATCACAATTTCAGCTTCTTCCTGACTTCCTCGAAGCGGGCCTTCTGCTCAGGTGTTATGTTCGGGTCCGCCTGTATCTTCCCCTCGATTTTGCCCCAGAGCCATTCCTTGTGTTCCGCGGGCACACGTCCCCATTTCTTTGCGACTATCTCAGTGTCGTTTTCTCCTCTAAGGACGTAGCCTAATATCTTCCTCTCTGCCTCGTCCTCCAAATGCATAGACATGAAAGCGCACATGACGGCGGCCATCGGATATTTCGGATATAATGCTTTCGGAAATACTCGATGTCGTGCCCATTCTTTGGGATACTGGTATGTGTGGCGGATCATTCCCGGATCTTCTTCAGGACCTCGTCTTCCTTGATACCTGCCAGAACTTTGGCGTATTCCGCCTTCAGAGGAAGGTTTCCCTGTCTGAGTATCATTATCCTCTGAGCCTGCGGGGATCCTGCTCCGTGCATCGACTCGATCAGAGCTGTCCCCCCAGAGAGGTTCTCTATCAACCTCACGAGCCGAGCTCGCTCTTCCGCAGATACACCTTCCTTGCCTCTCATGTACTTCTCCACGTACTTGCCGATCTTCTCGTTCCGGAAGTCCTTCTGGGACGGCAAGGTCGCAACGATTCCACCGGCGATGTCCTGAGAGAGCCTGCAGATCTCGTAGATCAGTCTGGTAACGTTCTGCTTCGTTACATTAGCGAGGAGCGGGTCGACCATGTATGCCCCTGATTTCGTGGGCGCGCCTTCGCTCGAGCATGCGATGGATCCGCAGTAGAGAGTCTCTGCGAGGTGGACCATCTCGGTGAGCTTGTCCTTGACGTGGGAGGCATCCTGGACTCCATGTGCCTGGGCCAGACTGTAGCTTCCTCCGATTATCACATCGCTCACACCGGCCTTGCACCCGCCGTAGTTCTGTCTGTGGTAGGACGCGAAGCGCTCCACCAGCATTCCAGAAAACTCGTGTTCTCCGGCCATGAAGACGTGCTCGTTGGGGACGAAAACGTCATCGAAGACGACAAGCGCCTCGCCTCCCACAATACCATAGCCCAGGTTGCCTCTGTCGATGCCTTTCTCGAACTTTCTGATGTCGTTTGTCTGTCTCCCGAGGATGTGAATGATCCCCTTCTCGTCCGAAGGTACGACGAAGGAGACGGAGTAGTCGGCATCGGTCGCCGTCATGTTGAGCGTCGGCATTACCAGCATCATGTGCGAGTTGGCCGAGCCGGTCTGGTGAGCCTTTGCCCCTCTCACCACTATGCCATCATCTCTTCTTTCGACGATGTGCACGAACATGTCCGGGTCTGCCTGCTGGCTCGGCCTCAGACTTCTATCTCCCTTGACATCCGTCATCGCTCCCCCGATCATGAGGTCCTTCTGCTGGACGTCTCTCATGAAGTCCTTGACGCGTTCGAAGTACTTTGTGCCAAGCTTCTGATCGATCTCGTACGTCGTCGTGTAGACGGCGTTCATAGCGTCCAGACCGACGCATCTCTGGAAGCATGATCCCGTCTTCCTGCCGATCATCCTTAGCATCTTGACCTTCCTGACCAGATCATCGGAGCTCTGGTGAATGTGAGTGAAACGGTTGATTTCCTTTCCGGTTAGGTGTGACGTCGCCGTCATCAGACCCTTATATTGCGGATCATGTGCCAGCTCATATGTCATCGCGACCGCATTCGCGTGTTCCCAAGTGAAAGGATGGTCGGCGACGCTGTCGATCTTCTCCCCGAAAACGTAAGCCTCGGTCTTCATTTTCCGAAGGCTCTCAAGATACTGTTTGCCATTCATCATCGTCTTCAGCTCCTATTCGGACTGGATGGTGACGGGGGGACTTACGTGAAATCGGGTATATATGTGTTGGCGGACGCTTTCGGGATGCGTACTGGCTCGATGACTTGGCGGACCTCTCACATCGGCAAATCTGATTTATACTTGTCAAGCACGTTCCCCCGTCGGGTGTAACAGTGATCTTCCGAGGAAAAGAGGCCAAAGTCGCGAAGCCGGCTGAAGGCATACTTCGAAGGGTGCTTGCGTGCGGCAAACGCTGCCAGATTGTCGAGTTCAAGCTGAGCAAGGGTGCCAAGATTCCTGGGCATAAGCATCCCCATGAGCAAATCGGTTTCCTGGAGAAGGGGCGGTTCAAGATGGTCATCGGCGACAAGGAATACACACTTGGCGAAGGGGATGGCTACTGGATCGAACCGAACGTCGATCACACCGTCGAGGTCCTCGAGGACTCCATCGCTATCGACGTTTTTGCGCCTCCCCGCGAAGATTTCATGTGAGCAGGACGAAGAAATAGAAGATCTCTACCTGACCGGACGAACTCAGGTGGGGAAGATCTGTCTCATCAGCTCAACAATGACTATCAGCCCGACAGCTATGCCGATGACGAGCCAAGGATTTATCCTGATCGCCTTCTCGTCCTCGGAATCGAAGTACCTGATAAGACCAGCTGCAGACTGAAACCCATCGCTCTTCTTCTTTGCCATGTGCTGTCGTTCCTGTCATCGCGTGTCGCGATATAAATACGTTTCCGGCAATCGATCACGGGTCTCTGAGGTCGGTCAAGCGCGTCGAAGAGGAAAGCCGCATAGATTTATATTTCAGCTGCCTGTTTGCACCGGATGGATATCATGCATTGGGCGGATGTGATAGCCAACACTCTCGTTTCGAGGGGGAGGAAGCACCTCATATCCACAGGAATAAGCCCCTCTGGTTTCATTCATGTAGGCAGCCTCCGCGAGGCGATCACTGCCGAGGCAGTCCGCAAGGCCGCTGACGAGCACGATGCCGATGCCAAGCTGATATATCTGGTCGACTCGTTCGACCCGCTGCGCAGGCGGTATGCCTTCCTACCAGAATCGTACGAGCAGGAGATTGGTAAGCCCCTTTGCAGCATCCCGTGCCCCTGCGGCGGGCACATGAATTACGCCCATCACTTCATCCAGCCCTTCCTTGACGCCATACGTGAGCTCGGAGTGAATCCCGAGGTCTTCTGGACCCATGAACTGTATTCGACCGGGAAGCTTGCGGGAGCTATCGACAACGTCATCAAGGAGAAGGAGAAGGTCGCCAACATACTCAGGGAGGTGACGGGAAGGGAAGTGCCAGTTGACTT
>JAJRAH010000112.1 GCA_028679985.1 Methanomassiliicoccales archaeon | reverse complement strand
GCCAAGGCACATGGTTGCTATTGTGTTCCATATCTGTCGTAAGGACTGCGTCTCCTCTCTTGTACCTCAGACCCTTTGCCACGAGATTCAGGCCCTCCGTGCAATTCTTGGTGAATGCGATCTCGTTCGGGTTGTCACATCCAATAAAGTGTGCGATCTTCTCTCTGGCTTCATCGATCTTGATCGAAACTTGAGTCGCCAGGTGATGGACGCTCCTTCCTCCGCAAGCGGGGAAGTCAAAGTAGTAGTCGTTGGCCGCTTCGATCACCTGTCGGGGCCTGAAGGTCTGACAGGCGTTGTCGAAGTAGACGATATCCCCCCTTCTGGAGGAATAAATTGGAAAATCCCTGCGAACTCTCTCAACGTCCATTTGATCTCACTGGGAGAGAGAAATATGCCGTATATATCTGCTTCCCTGGCGCTAGAGAAGCATGTGCTCAATTCGTGGCGAGATTGTCGACAGGCGTTCGCGTTCCAATAGATCACGAACGAATTCCAGCATCTGGAGCTATCGTCTGATTGCCCAGAAATCAGGGGTATTAATATTACCTATCGCGATTATGTCCCGGTACCATGAAATCCCTGAGGGTGAGTGTGGCAGGGATCATTCTGAAGAACCCGACCATCCTCGCTTCAGGCATTATCGGAGAGACTGGAAGATCCCTTCTGAGTGCCATCGAAGCCGGGGCGGGAGCTGTCGTCACAAAGTCGATAGGGCTGAATGTACGCAAAGGCAACACCAACCCCACTCTGGTCGAACTACCTTACGGATATCTTAATGCAATGGGCCTGCCGAATCCTGGGATTGAAGCCTTTGGGGAGGAGATGTCGATTGCCATTCGTGGCGGGGCGCCCGTGATAGGAAGCGTCTTCGGGCAGAGTGCTGAGGATTTCGCACTGCTGTGTTCCAGAATGCAGAAGTATGGGGCTTCGGCCGTTGAGTTGAATCTGAGCTGTCCGCACGCATCCGGATACGGAATGGAGATCGGTGTCGATCCTGATAATGTCAGCCAGATCATAAGGGCAGTCAAGAGGTCGGTCAGTATACCTGTGTTTGCGAAGCTCACCCCGAACACGGAAAGGATCGTTGAGGTGGGGCGGGCAGTGCAAGAGGCAGGCGGGGACGGAATCGTGGCGATAAACACGCTCAAGGCAATGGCTGTGTCGATCGAGGCAAGAAAGCCGATACTCTCGAACAAGATCGGCGGCCTTTCGGGACCGGCGGTCAAACCCGTGGGACTCCGATGCGTTTATGAGCTCTACGAAGAGCTGGACGTACCGATCATCGGGGCGGGGGGAATCGAGACCTGGCGAGATGCGTTGGAATACATGATGGCGGGGGCAGTGGCGGTCCAGATCGGGAGCGCGGTCGGTAAGAAAGGCCTGAAGGTCTTCGGTGAGATCGGATCGGGGTTGGCCAGGTACTTGAAATCGAGGGGCATGGAAGGACTGGACGAGCTTGTAGGTGTTGCCCATGCGTAGCCAGATGTTTACCGAAATCCGGGAAGTCGTGAAGGAAGGAAAGGGGTTCACGACACTCAGATTCAGGTTTGCGAGGAACGCCCTGCCGGGACAGTTCGTGATGGTCTGGCTTCCTGACATTGACGAGATTCCGATGTCGCTTTCTTATGTCGAGGATTTCAAGGGCATCACCGTCAGGGAGGTGGGTGTGGCCACTCGAGCACTGTCCTCACTGCGCGTCGGTGATTCGATCGCTCTGAGGGGCCCGTTCGGAAATCATTTCGAGCCGTCCCACGGATTGAACCTGATCGTATCTGGCGGGACTGGCGCGGCATCGCTGATGCCCGTGGCGGAGGTGGTTGGAGACAAGCGGAGAGTCGACGTCGCCATCGGCGCTAGAACGAGGGATGAAGTGATATTCGAGAACAGGGCCAGACTTTCCTCCTCAGAAGTCAGAGTGTCTACAGACGATGGTACTTACGGTATGAAAGGCACGGCTGTCGACCTGGCCAGGATTATGATGAAGGAGAAGCGTTATGACATGATCCTTGCCTGTGGCCCCGAGATGATGCTGAGAAGTCTATTAGAGTTGTCCAAGGAATATGGGATCAGCTGCCAGTTCTCTCTGGAAAGGTTCATGAAGTGCGGCGTTGGCTTGTGCGGTTCATGTGCTCTGGATGGCAAGAGGGTCTGCGCAGATGGACCAGTGTTCCGACGCGAGGAGCTTGAGTCAGTCTCCGAATTTGGCAAGTACAAGAGGGACGAGGCCGGACTGAAGGTCAGTCTGTGATCACTTGGCGCTCATGACCTCGGATACGATCTTCTCGAAGTCCTTGTCGCTCACCCTTCCGCTCCGTTCGCCGAGCTTCTTCACTCTCAATAGCACCTGGCACACCTGCTCTTCACTAGCCTCAACCTTCATCTCCCCGAGTCTCCTCTTGATGTAGGTGATGCCTGTGTGCTTCCCCATTCTCAGATGACGTTGGTTCCCGACGGCCTCTGGAGGAATGCACTCATAAGTCATGGGACAGTTGAGAACGGCGGCGACGTGAATTCCTGATTCGTGCGCAAACGCATTCTCTCCAACCAACGGCTGATTCTTGGAGACTTGGCATTTCGAGAACTCCGCAACCAAATTGGAGAGGTTCTTCAGCTTCGTGCAGTCAATCCCAAGATCGTGACCATATAGGAATCTCATCGAGGCCACGAACTGCTCCAAGGGGACGTTTCCTGCTCTTTCCCCGATGCCGTTGACCGTCGTCGTGACAGCTCTTGCCCCCTTCCTGACAGCAGCGATTGCGTTTGCCAACGCGAACCCAAAGTCGTTGTGGAGGTGAATCGAGATTGGAGTCCTCACCTCTGCCAATACTCTCGACACCAAATACTCTATTGCCTCGGGAGAGGCGCACCCGACTGTGTCAGTGATGCCGAGTCTGATCGCACCCGCTTTTTCCATCTCTTTGAAGAATCTTAACAGGAATTCGATATCTGTTCGCGTGCTATCCTCCGAGCTGATACTTGCTTTGATCCCTCTCTCCTTGCAGTAGTCGAGCGCTTGGAGTGACATCGCCAGTATCTCCTCCCTATCCTTCTTCAGCTTGTACTTGAGGTGTATGTCCGAGGTAGCGATGAAAAGCAAAACCATGTCAACCCCGCTTTCGACCGCGGCATCGATATCGTTCTTCGTTATCCTGGAGAGCGCGAGTATGTCTGCGGACAGTCCGAGAGAGGTTATCTCCCTTATCGTCCTGAGTTCCTCCTCCGAAACGGCCGGGAATCCGGCCTCTATCTGGTGAACCCGTGCTTCGTCGAGAAGTCTCGCGATTGCGATCTTCTGGTTCATACTGAACGCGACACCAGGCATCTGTTCGCCGTCTCTCAGCGTCGAGTCATATATCACGATATCCTTCAGGTGCAGAGACGGATTGTAGGGGCTTAGTGCAACGAAATCCATTGCTAGTGTAATCCCTGATTTCGTTCTTTAATCTTCCATCGGTTGCTGCGATGAACGCGGACAAACTATCATGAAGGTGGCAGTCGACCGCTGATACGGATCCGTAGTCCAAGAGGGAACGACTCGAAAAGAGACGACAACATCGCGTCCTCATCCGGCTCGACAGTAGAAGGTTATTCATTATGAACGACAGTTGCACTCGAACGTGGCGACGACTGCCCACTGTGTGAGGAAAGCCAATTTCATTCGGGTATCTCATGGGAAGATGATCATAGACGTCCCTCTAGGACTCTTCAAGGGCCAGTCTTCCGTGATAGATCAATCGAAAGTCGATGAGTTCAGAGAGAAACTTGCGGTCAGATACCCCTGGCTTTCTCACGACGCATTGGATACGATTCTGAAGGAGGCGAGGCGTGTCTGCGCAGAGCAAGTGAGGAAAGAGAGGACACTGGTCCAGAGAGGCAGAGATCTGATTTCGAGCAGGAGACTCTCTGAAGCTATCAGGCTGCTTGAGAGGCATTTGAAGTCTCATCCGGAGGACGGCGATGCTTGGCAGCTGAAGGGAGAGGCAGGGTGCAAGATTGGAAGAACTGAGGAAGGTTTTCACGCTATCTCGACAGGAATCAAGATAAGCTCCAAGACTCAGATCCGTTAGGAATGCTTCTTTCAAAGAGTGCTCGAATCGCTTCTGCCACATCCTTTACGGTCGCTCCCCAAGGGACGACCGCCGTACTCCCGCTCAATTCGTACCCATCCTTGATCCTGCAGCACTTGACAATCCTCGGGAGCCCGTCCTTTGGCGCGAGGTCCTTTGGACACATGTTGACATTTGCTATGTCCTTGCCGTACGTCGAGCGAAATATCCTCCTCGAGAGATCGCAGCCGACAAGTGTGCACTGCTCTTTGATCTCGGGAGTCTCATCGAGGAAGAGAACCGTCCTATCCGAAACGAGGCCAGAGGCTCTGCAGGGATACATGATAGACGGCGTCTTGACATCCTCGGCGAAGTCGTTCAAGTCGATGTTTTCGATTTCAGGGATTACGGGCAAGTCGATCAAGAAGGAGCCAAGCGCCTTGTTGACCAACACCGATAGCTTCGACGGGTGAGGCGGAACCACGTCCATCACCCTGAGTTCGAATCCGGGTTCATCCTTCACGAAGGATAAATGGTTAAACATCCCCGAGACGACCACCGCTTTTCCCGCGTGTTCGCGACTCAGCTTCACCATCTGAGATGCATTGAGGACATCTATCTGCTGGTCTTCGACGTAGACAGTATTGGATGGGAGCGAGATGACTTCGAAACGGTTGATCGGGCGAAAGAGTGCTTTCCCCCCCTTTTTCTCGACTCTGATGATGGCGAAATCCCTTTCATTCTTCAGAATCAAGAACTCCGTTCTGGTGTACGCCTTCTTTCCCTTGACGTTATTCGCGATAGAATCAGCCGTCAACGCAAAAGCAACTTCCCTGATCGAGACATCCTTGCAGTGATCGGGTATCATTCGATATCACGAAACGCAAGTTCGCTTAAATCCCTTGTGCGTTGCCTAGCCTTTTTAGCCAGATCCCAATTGCCTGGAGGAATCACAAGAAGCCAGATCGATGATACCACCAGGACATCTCTCGGATTCCCTGAACACTCTGATCGGAGTGGCGCCGAGAAAGACTTCCACCCCCAATCATCCCGCTACTATGTTCAATTCATTGTGATCGATCGAGAATGCCAGTGAATGCACAAAGTAGATATATAACGGAACAGGATAATCCGGGACGCGCCGGGATGACAGAGCGGCCATGTGGCGGACTGCAGTCCCTCTGGCGGGAATCCGCATACCCGAGTTCAAATCTCGGTCCCGGCTCCAAATCACGCTTCTTGTCTTCTGTCAGAACGCGGAGAGTCAGTAACCTTCCTTCTGCCTCTCGTGCAGGACTTCTGGGGATTTCTTGTCCCGAGGTCGACGCTCATGGACACGTTCACCGATGCGGACGAATCTGCAGCGAATTCTCGAATATGACCTCGATTCAGAATGTGCGATTCTTATAGCGGAGAATTGTTTCACGTTCTTCAAGGAGGATGTCTTGAACCTTGTCAGATGCCTCTAGTATCGATCCTGCGAAGGCGGTCGGAGCGATACTGGTGACTATGCTCGCCACCGGAGCGTTTTCGTCGTTTGGAATCGGTGGGGTTGCCAGCTCGGCATCCGCCTTCTTCGATAGCGATTCGCCTACAGCATTCGAAACGGGTATGCTCGACCGAATAAACGGGACGGCGATATGGACTTATGATGAAGCCCTAGAAGAGATATCGACTGATCATCTGGCCTTTCGCTCGGCAGGATCCTCCGGAGCAAACGAGACTTCGGAATGGATCGAGGAGACGTTTCTGGATCTCGGATTGGATACATGGACGGAGTCCTTCGAATTCGTGACTTGGGACTTGATGGATAGGCCGAAGTTGACAATCGATGTCGACGGCAGTCTCATCACAGACTCTGACAAGGTCTCGCTCGAATCATTCCAGTGTGAACACTTCAGCTGGCCAACTTCTGGGGGCGTTGTATCAGCTCCGGCCGTGATCCTTCCTCTGCCCTATGCGATTGACCGGGGATCGATAGAAGGCGCTGCAATCGATGAGGAGAGTTGGGGGGCCCTGGACACTGAAGACAAGGTCGTCTTTGTGGGACGCGAAGTGCGCTGGAATGCCGATTGGGCTCAGAAGTTCTTCGAGAAGATATCTGCGGATACGCCTGTCGCAGTAGTCTTTATCTGGTGGTACGACTGGATGGACGAATTCCCCCCAGCGTTCTACCCTTCTACTGGGGGACGCCCGCTTGGTGCGACAGCAGGCGACTACTGGGATCTCGAGATATCCACTGGATCTGTCAACTTCACGGAGAGCGTGCTCTTGAAGGATATCTTCGCCGGTGGCGACGTTCACGCAATCGTATCGATACCCTCCTCAATAGCATCTGGTAATCACAGTAATGTCATTGGAAGATTGCAGGGGCAATATATCCCCGAGCAAATGATCCTCGTCACGGGTCACTACGACACGGTCATGGACCCAGGATTCTGCGACAACGGCGCTGGGGTCGCCGGAGTACTAGAGATCGCCAGCATGGTCACGGAGGCCGTGAACGAGGGCTTCTACCAACCGAGATACAGCATCCTCTTCGTCGCCTTCACCGGAGAGGAGCTGGGTCTTGCGGGTTCGGTCAATTTCGTGAAGGCGCACATGGCCGAAATGAACGATATCGTCGCGGTTCTGAATCTTGACTGCATAGGCGGCCTAGAGTTGACCATCTCGATGACCGAATCCTCTGGTGGTACCGACCTGGACGAGATTGCCCGGGACGCTGCAGAGGATTTGGAGGTGGCCGTTTCCGTCGAGGGATTCGGCGGTTCGGATCAAGAGACATTCAGGAACCCGACTGGTGTGGAATACTCCTTTGATCATGATTGGAGTGCGGACGCAGGAATATCAGAGGCTCATCCCATCGCGGCGAGCGTGATGTTCTCATCTTCCCCGACATTGTATTCGGATATGTGGACCGATGTTGCCCCGGGATGGATTCACACTTCCTACGACTCCTCCTCGTCCGCCGTAGCATTGAATTGGATCGATGAACGTAGTCTTGAGAACCACGTGAGGGTTGCAGCGCTCACTCTGCTCAGACTATCACCCGATGTTCCAGATGGTGGTGTCCGCGATTCGACGATCGAATATGTTGTCATGGGTGCAGTGGCTCTGATCGTCATTGCGGTCGTTTCTGCGGCAATATACTTTAACAGGAGAAGGTAGTGTTGCGATCTCGAAATCCCTACCGACGAACTTTGATTATGACGGATGGTCATCTACATCCACGGCTCGACCCGCCGCAAGATTGATGAGTGCGCTATTTCCTTAACGATGGTGAATACGATGTTGTACAACAGTATTCTCGAGACCGTCGGGAAGACCCCTCTGGTAAGACTTCAGAGGATGGTGGATGAGGATTCTTCGCACATCTACTGCAAGATAGAATCGTTCAATCCGATGTCCTCGGTGAAGGACAGGATAGCCTTGGCAATGATCGAAGAAGCTGAGAGAGATAGAAGGCTGAAGAAGGGCATGTGCGTGGTCGAACCCACTTCAGGGAACACAGGAATAGGGCTTGCCATGGTATGCGCCGCGAAAGGGTATCGACTCATACTGACGATGCCAGAGAGCATGAGCGCTGAGAGGAGGAAGCTCCTTAAGGCATTAGGGGCGGAGTTGGTGCTGACACCAGCACAACGCGGCATGGGCGGCGCTATCGAATGTGCGGCGGACATTTGTCGGGGTAAAGACAACATGTTCATGCCGCAGCAGTTCGAGAATCCCGCGAATCCAGAGGTCCACATGAGAACCACTGCCAGAGAAATCCTCGCGGATATGCCGGATCTTGACGCGTTCGTGGCAGGAGTCGGAACGGGAGGGACAATCACTGGCGTCGGCAAGGTTCTGAAAGCTGAAACCCGCGGAACCATGATCGTGGCCGTCGAACCTTCCGCGTCTCCCGTGCTTTCGGGGGGAACTCCTGGACCTCACGGCATCCAGGGCATCGGTGCCGGTTTCGTCCCG
>JAJRAH010000011.1 GCA_028679985.1 Methanomassiliicoccales archaeon | reverse complement strand
GGGAAGGAAGTCGCTCGGCCAGCATCGCCCTTACGGGACTGCCGACCTCGATCCTCATGGCCCTGACCCCTTCTATCCCCTCTCTGCAGAGCACCTCTCCGACCTTTCCGAGGTCCGAAGATACACTGAACGCTCTTTCCACGACGTCTCTGTCGTCCTTGGTTGCGAAAGCCTGGGAAAGCGCGTCGATGACGGTCATATCCGCCACGCCCAATCTCATCCTCCCCGTGACGATCCTGGCGATGTACTTTGCTTCCGACGGCGTGGCGTCGTGAAGAATGTCCGCCAGTATCTTCATCTTCTGTTCCTGCGATCCGCTTCCTTCGGCTTCGGCTACGCGCTGGAGCGTTTCGTACACCCTGTCGAGCGTCAGCTGTTCCGAGAACAGGGTCGTCTGCTTCTTTGACTCGAAGATCTTCTCCGCAACGATTCCCGGATCGCCTTCCTTCAGCCAGAGCTTCTGAACCTCCTCATCTCTCGTTCCGGACGTGAAGGCTATCGTTCTTTGAAGAAGCTTGTCCGCGAGCCCGAGTTTCTGCGGGTAGAAATCGGGATAGAGCTGGCCTTGGGTAAGATAGACTATCTTTGATATCGAGCCGCAATCGGCGGTGGCAAAGAACTGCGCCAGTATCTCGGTCATTTCCAGACGACCGGATATCGATTCCAGCGCGTCGTACACTCGTACCAGCTCTTGGTAGAGCATAAAACATCAAACGGATTCTGGGTATTTAATCCATGAAGACATCGATGCGCTGTCTCACGGAATCCTGACGAGTCAAGGAATAATCGAACGCCCTAGAATTCTAACAGGCTCTTCTGTCCCGCGGCCTGGGGCTTCTTTTCAGCGATTTCTTCGGGCGCCTTCTTCTCTTCGCTCCTCTCGCTCATTCTATACAGTCGCCTGCGCATTGCGGTCTCCTTCTTCTGACTGGAGTAGAGATACGCCTCGTCCATCGTTCCTCGCGTGACGAGGATTATGACCCTTCCGGGGCTTCTCCTCCCGGTCCTTCCCCTTCTCTGGATCGTCCTTATCTCCGACGGGACGGGTTCGTAGAAGACGACGAGGTCCGTGCTCGCAACGTCCAATCCCTCCTCCCCCACCGAGGTTGCGACGACGACGTTGTACTCTCCCCTTCGGAACTTCTCGAGCACGCTGACCTGCTCCTTCTGCTTCAATCCCTTCTCGCTTCCCCTCTCTGCCTGCCCTATAAGCTTCGCGACCCTTGCCCCATCGATCTTCGCGAGCTTGCTGGCAACGAGCTCACAAGTGTCCCGATAGTGTGTAAAAACCAGTATCCTCGAACTGGGATGGGCGATTATCTGATTGCTCACTATGCTCATCACTCTCGAGAGCTTCGGATGTTCCATGTTCATGCCGGTCAGGATCGAGGTCAACTTCTCGAACTCCGGCGAGCGGACTATTGTCCTCGATGCCTTCGAGCCGTCTTCCGAAGCCGCCTCCTGCCGCATCCTTTCCAAGTAGCTTGTCAGAGCTGTCGTCCCTTGGGTTTCGGCCAGTTCGAGGGCATGACCGATCTTCATCGCCATCGCCTGGACGCTCAGAGCCCGATAGAGCTGCTTCCTTCTCTCTCCGGCGTTGAGTTTCGCTTCAATCTTACTTCTGACCTCCAATAGATGCTTTCTGGTTGGGGGTCTCTTTCCATCCATCACTCCCAGGTTCACGAGTTCCTTGACGTAGGAATCGTTCAGGGACCTCAGAATGTCGACGACCTTCCTCATCTGGTCGGGGACGTCCACTGCAACCCACTGCATGTTGACGTCCTGAACGTACTTCGCCACGTCCGGATCGCTCTCGGACCTGATCTCGACCTTTTCGATTCCCAGGTTCGCTCTCACTTCTTCGATTCGCGCGCCGCTGCTACCCGGGGACGCAGTCATTCCCATGACGAGGCCGTCATACGTTTTGTATTCGTCCCCTATCGCCACGTAAGCGTAGTCTCCGACGCCTCTGTGCGCTTCGTCGAAGACTATGAGCCTCACATCTCTGAGCGATATCCTCTCTCGTCTGAGATCGTTTGCGATGACCTGGGGGGTCGAGACGATTACCTCGTTCTCGATCCATGCTACTTCCCTTACCATCGGCTCCACTTCACCGGTCAGGGCAACGACCTTCTTCCCGATCAGGTACTCCCTGACGAAACCGGCATGCTGCTCGACCAGTGGCTTGGTCGGCGCCAGGAACAACACCTTGCCCTTTTTAGTTCGCAAAATCTCGGCAATGACGATTAGGGCCACTACCGTCTTTCCCATCCCCGTCGGAAGAACGACAAGCGTTGACGATTCCAGACAGGATCTCGCCAACGCTACTTGGTACTCCCTCTCCTCGATGCTGTTCTCTTTGATGAGGGGGTTCCTTAGGAACACACCATCACATAATCGAGACTCTAGAAAAGGGTTTTGGGGACGGGCCTGAATGAGAATACTAGTGGCAGCCGCCACCGCACGAGCCGCATCCGGAGAAGTTCGGATTCTGAATAATCAGGCCCGATCCCTGAGGGGTCTCGACGTACTCTATCGTGCAACCCTCCAAGAACTCCTGAGCCTCATCATCGTAGTAGAACGAGAATCCATCGACTTTCTGCTCCTTGTCACCCTCTTTCTTGCTTTCTTGAAAAGCCATTCCGAACTGCGGGCCCGAGCATCCTACGCCTGCGACGTATATCTTCACTCCGTAGCCCTGCTTCTGATTCTTGACGAGTAGATCGTTGATGAATTTCTTCGCCTCTTCGCTTACCTCTACCATGCGTATGCACCTTTTACGCTGAACACGTTGAGCGACTATTTAAGTTCTTTCCCTCACGAATCAGCTGCGGCGATGCTGGCCTTCCTAGATTGATTTTCTCGACGACAGCCCTCCCGCCGTCCGAAAGGGTTTAAATCGGCGGACGATTTACTCTGACCGCGGACATGACAACGATGATCGGCCTCCGATTCGACGCAAGATTCCGTCTCATGACCAAGAGGGACTTGCCCACTCTCGTGAGGATAAGCAGGGAGAACATGGCTCACATTATCCGTTCTGCCTGGGGGACGGAATGGAAGGACGATATCGTCGTCCAGGCCATCACAGATCCCGACACGATCACTGAGATCGCAACCGATGATGACAGAATCTTCGGGTACTACACAATTCTGAGGCGCGTGGACAGCGTGTTCGTCGTCTCGATACAGATTCTGCGCCAGTTTCAGCAGAGAGGACTCGGCAGTCTGATGATGACTCGCATCGAGCAATGGGGTAGGAGGAATGATCTCGGTGCCGTGGAGTTGTGGGTCCAGAGCACGAACGAGGCGGCTATCAAGTTCTACGAACATGTTGGATATCACGTCGCATGCAAGCAAGGGAACAACTACATGATGAGAAAGGAACTTCCAGACAGGTCGGAGGCCAGTACGAGAGGACGCCATGTCTGAACATGTACTTGAGATGGCAAAAGCACTGGTTCTGGTAAAAGACGTCAAGATAACTGTTCTGAGCGAGCCGAGAATCAAGCGCTGTCCCCTCCGAAAAGGTCTCTATGGTTGCGAGGAGGAGACTCCGCAGACGGTCGAGATGGTCCTCAAGCGGCACATGACGGAGTATGGAATGTACGGGCCGAACAGAATCCTCGAATCCAGCGAGACACCTATTTCATTCGGTGCCTCGGAGATAATCATGGATGCGATGACGGAGGGGATGATCGATGCATCGGTGGTCGTCTGTGACGGTGCGGGGACCGTCATCGTAACGCGTCCTGAGGTACTCCAGGCCACAGGTGCCCATATGACCGGACTCATCAGGACAGAGCCCATCCCCGAGACTCAGGAAGGCCTCAGACAGAGGGGATGCATTCTCCTGGACGACATCTGCACAATAGACCAGGTCAAGGGATACATCAAAGCCGTGAAATCGGGATTCAAACGGATCGCTGTCACAATAAGCGGACTGAGGGCGTTCGAGGCGAAGACGCTCAGAGAAATGGGACATGTCTCCGGCTGCGCGCCGGCGATATTGGCGGTCCACAACACCGGGATCTCGGAAGATGATGCTAGGATGCTCGGGGAGTACTCTGACATCGTGTGGGCTTGCGCTTCGAAGGAAGTAAGGGACGTCGTGGGAAAGCGTGCCAAGATACAAATCGGGATATCGATTCCAGTGTTCGCGGTCAGCGATATCGGGAAGGAGTTAGTCCTCAATCGAGCGCGCC
>JAJRAH010000111.1 GCA_028679985.1 Methanomassiliicoccales archaeon | reverse complement strand
GTTCTACGGATGGAAGAGTAGGGAGGGGTTCCCGATGTTGTCCGTGTGCAGACAATATCAATCGATAAAAGGGCTACGAGAGTCGAGATTGACAGAGCACAACGTGTGGTAGTGTGCAGAAGCCCTGACTAATGCGAGGAACGTCGGTATCCCTTGGCGCTTCCAGAAATCGTTCTCGGCTCATCTTTTCTAGACATCGAAACCAGGTAGTCCTCAAGGTTAAGGATATGATCTAGACCCTTGTTGTGGCTCAAGAACATCACAGGAGGAAGGGAGAATCCTACTCCACGAGGCGAAGGTTTAAAGGGTAAGGGCAAGGGAGGCTGAAGAGGCGCCTTACAGGGCCAAGTTACTCTTGAATGCGGACTCGCGACATAGAAAGGTTTTTTGGACTGCGATGCCTAGCACGACCAAGTTCTGGAGCAGAATCTGATGCCAGCAGCCGTGGCAGTCATCGGGGGAGGAATTGCAGGCGTCCAGGCCGCACTGGATGTCGCGAACGCAGGCGTTCAAGCTTATCTTATCGAACGCGGTCCTAGTCTGGGCGGTCGGATGGCTCAGTTGGACAAGACCTTCCCGACTAATGATTGCTCCACATGCATCCTTTCCCCGAAGATTGTCGAGGCCTCTAGACATCCTCTCATCAAGATCATGACTCTCTCCGAAGTCACGGCGTCGGAAGGCGAGAGCCCTGATTTCGTTCTCACGATTCGTCATAGGCCCAGGTATGTCCGGGAGGAGAGGTGTGTGGCGTGCGGCATCTGCGCTGAGAAATGTCCGAGAAGAATACGAAGTGAGTTCGACATGGGACTCGGCGACAGAAAGTGCATTTTCATTCCGTTCGCGCAGGCGGTCCCCCTAA
Organism: Methanomassiliicoccales archaeon; assembly: GCA_028679985.1. Lineage (GTDB taxonomy): Archaea > Thermoplasmatota > Thermoplasmata > Methanomassiliicoccales > JACIVX01 > JAJRAG01. The sequence continues at coordinate 28,270 of JAJRAH010000111.1, read as the reverse complement.
AATACGTCGTGGACGCGGAACATTGCCTTTTCCTCAACGAGGGACGATGCGGGATATGCAAGAAGGCATGTCCTGCTGGCGCAATCGATTTCGAGATGACCGAATCGATTGAGAGAATCAGGGTTGGCGCGGTGATCGTCGCAACGGGATACGATCAGTTCGAGCCAGCTCTCTTGGCGAACTACGGTCACGGTGCTCATCCGGGCATTCTCACCGGTCTGGAGTTCGAGCGCATCCTCAGTCCCTCAGGACCTACTGGAGGGAGACTTGCATTGCCTGGCAGCGATGGATCGGTTCGGTCGATCGTCTTCGTGCAATGTGTCGGCTCGCGGGACTCGCGCTTCTGTGGTCACTGTTCAAGATTCTGTTGCATGGTTTCCATCAAACAGGCCCTCGTCGCTCTCGAGCACGAGCCTTCGATACAGAATATCCACATTTGCTACATGGATCTGCGGACCTACGGAAAGGGCTTCGATCGCTATCGGGATAGGGCCAGGGAGGAGGGGGTGATTCTTCTCAATGGCAGAGTCGCCGATGTATCGTGGGACGATTCACTTCTCCGGGTGAAGGTCGAAGACACCGAGTCGGGACAGGTCAAGACGATTGAGACAGACATTGTTGTTCTCGCGACGGCTGCCGTTCCCTCGAAAGGTCTCGGGGAACTGGCCGGAGTGCTCGGAATCGGCTTGGGCGATGACGGATTCATCGAGACCTCCTCTTCTGGTGGACGGCCCGTACAGGCGACAAGGACAGGTATTCTCGCTGCCGGATGCTGTTCGGGGCCGAAGGACATCCCGGATAGCATTTGCGAAGCCTCAGCAGCGGCAGCACAAGCACTATCCCTATTCCCGAACAGGGAGCCGACCGAGATCGAGGTTACATCATTTAGGGGCGTCTCCCATGAAGAGTTGCGAGTGGGGGTATTCGTGTGCAGATGCGGGACGAACATCGGATCTGTCGTTGACGTTCCCTCGGTTGTCGCGTCGGCGAGGAAGCTGGCTGGAGTCACTTATGCCGAGGAGAACGTTTTCTCTTGCTCTGAGAGTTCGTTGATTGACATCGCCAGGAGGATCGAGGAGGAGCGACTCAACAGGGTCGTCGTTGCCTCATGCTCCCCCCGGACCCACGAACCGATATTCCGCGATACACTCGCTAGAGCCGGTCTCAATCCTTACGTTCTAGAGATGGTCAACATCAGAGATCAGTGCTCCTGGGTGCACAGAGGGGACCCCGGGGAAGCGACAAGAAAGGCGATAGAGCTTGTGCGGATGGGTGTGGCAAAGGCAACCCTGCTGGAACCGCTCCTCCCGCTTTCCGTCCCATTGACAAGAAACGCTCTTATTGTGGGTGGGGGATTGGCGGGGATGACTGCAGCCGCCGATCTGGCAACGCAAGGATACGAAGTCACTTTGATCGAGGAATCTGATACGATTGGCGGGCTTGCCGCATCATGTCGTGAAGCCGCTGACGGCGCCGATGACGCCGATATCGTGAAGAGAATCGCCGACTCGGTCGGGATTCGAGGGGTCCGTGTGGTTACGGGAGTTCGCGTTCGGGCGGTTGAGGGCTCCGTCGGGGATTTCAAGATCGCTCTCTCGGATGGGAGCGAGCTCAGGGCAGGAGTGATAGTGCTCGCTCCGGGCGGCGAGCCCGCTCAGCTTGGCGATTTCGAGATCACAGGTGCGCTGACGAGCACTGCATTCGAGAGAATGCGTGGAAGCGGCGGCGAGATTCCGGCCAGAGTATCCTTCATCCAGTGTGTAGGGGTCAGAAACGATCGTTTTGGCTGCTCGCGCTACTGCTGTCTGAAAACGCTCGGACAAGCACTCACGCTCCGTCGGATGGGTAAGGAGGTAAACGTACTGTACAAGGACCTCATGTTCTTCCATAGAGGAGCAGAGGAACTCTACTGGAAGGCGTGCGAGATGGGCGTTCGATTCATCAAATGCGAAATGATGCCTGACATGAAGGCCGGAAGACTTGAGTTGCACTCCCCGATCGACGGCGACCTCTCCATACCGACGGATATGGTTGTCCTGGGAACGGGAATGATTCCGTCGTCTTACGTCGCAGAGCTCAGCAAGATGCTGAAGGTCCCTGTCTCTCGCGAGGGTTTCTTCCTGGAGAAACACCCCAAGTTAGCCCCCGTGGAGTTCGCCGTGGACGGAATATACGTGGCGGGTTGCGCGCAGTATCCTATGACCGCGCATGAATCGATTATCCAGGGTTCTGCCGCTGCTGCAAAGGCCTCCTTCGTGCTCAGTAAGAAATCCCTGATGTCGTCGCCTATGGTATGTACCGTCGACAATGAAAGGTGCAGGGGCTGCGGGGAGTGCGAATCTCTCTGCAAGTTCGGCGCCGTCAGAATCATAACAGTCAGAGACCGGAAGGTCTCTGAGATCGACCCAATCCTGTGCAAAGGATGTGGCGTGTGCGCGGTCTCTTGCCCGTCCAACGCCATCGATGCGAAGGGATTCACGTATGACCAGCTTACAGTGGCGATCAGCGCATTGCTTGGAGGAGAGACATGAGTTGGAAGCCGAAGATAGTGGCATTCTGCTGCAACTGGTGCGCTTATGCGGGTGCGGATCTCGCTGGCATATCGAGAAGGCAGTATTCGCCGAACATACGCATCCTGAGGGTGATGTGCTCTGGAAGAGTAGATCCTGCTTTGATTCTCAAATGCTACGAACAGGGCGCCGATGGCGTGATGGTGTTGGGGTGCCACCCAGGGGACTGTCATTACTTGGCGGGGAACGAGGAGGCGCAGAAAAGGGTCGAGAGTGTGAGAGAGTTGCTCGGGCTTCTCGGCATAGACGACCGAAGATTGCTGCTGGAGTGGGTCTCTGCGTCAGAGGGGGACAGGTTCGCTCGGGTCACAAACGATTTCGTGGCTAGAATAGGTGAGCTTGGTCCTCTTGGGGGTGGTGCAAGCGACTCTTGAAGAGAGTGCGGCTAAGTACAAGGTTTCGAACTGTATCGATTGCGGAAAATGTACTTGGGGCTGCCCCGTGTCCCGCAGAGCCGGAGATTTCTCACCCAGGAGGGTAGTCGAGGATTATGTCGGGGCCGGCAATCTTGCCGGTGACAGAGGGCTCTGGGAATGCATGACCTGTGGTATGTGCACGCAGCTCTGCACTTCCGGCGTCGAATTTCACGAGTTCGTCAGAGAAGTGCGGCCTTCGCTGAGGCGCTTGATTTCCCCTGAGACCACGCACAGCGATGTCTTTCAGATCATCCAGAATGTTTCGTCATTCAGTCATGTCAAGCCACGCACGAACAATTGGGTGACGGTCGACCTGGAAATTGACCCGAATTCCTCGACGCTTCTTTTCGTCGGATGCACACCATATTTCGACGTCGTCTTCAGACACTTACGGAACGATCTTCTTGAAATTCCGAGAGCGACCGTCCGCTTGCTGAATCAGATGGGAATCAGACCTCGTCTGTTGGAGCATGAGAGATGTTGCGGGCACGATGCCTACTGGCTCGGAGATGTGGATACTTTTGACAGGTTGGCCAAAGCGAACATCGAGGCGATTCGGGCAACCGGAGTGGATGAGGTCGTTACCTTCTGCCCGGAGTGCTACGCTGCGCTGAAGGACCTTTATCCTCGTTTTGTTGGCGATCTGGGCTTTCGTGTAAGGAGTGCAACGGCAATGATTGGCGAGGCGGTCAAGAGTCGCAGGATCATGCTTCGCGATTCAGGTAAGACTATGACCTATCACGATCCCTGCCGATTGTCAAGACACTCAAACATAATCCAGGAGCCGCGGGAAATTCTCAAAGGCATGGGAGGGTTGGTCGAGATGCCGAGGTCCGGCTCGATCAGCGCGTGCTGCGGAGTTTCATGTTGGGTCAATTGCGGGGCATCCGCAAAGGAGTGGCAACTCGACAGGCTCAGAGAAGCGAGGGCTACCGGTGCCCAAGGCCTTGTGACCGCCTGCCCGAAGTGTCTTGTTCATTTCAGTTGTGCGATGCACGAGCATTCTGGTCAGAATCAGGGAGAAGTTGTCCCGGTGTCAGATATTCACGTTCTCGCTTCAGGCAGTATCCGAGGCGAATGAATCGTTGAGTAGCGGCTGACGATCACTTCTCGTCGGGGCTCCAGATCACGCCCTTCTCTTGCAGCTTCTTCTTGATGTGGCCCCCAGGTCCTCCCCTCTCCTGCCTCGCTTTCTCTATACATTCCTCGTCGTCACAGACGAATGCTGCGAACAGAAAGTGCGTTGCAGGTTTGCCGCAAAACTGGCAAGTCTCCTTCTCGATTTCCATCGTCAAGTCTATCGAGCGGACCCTTCTTGAGCATTGCGCAGAGAACCGAACATCGGAAGGAAAATGGTATAAGCGCTCGGCACCATCGGCTCCATTCGTGAAGGTTTCAATCATTGATTCGGCACTTCCAGACATAATCCGGAAGTATCTTCCGAACGTGGATGTGTGGAAGTGTCATCAGTGCGGGCAATGCTCCAGTGTTTGTCCAAGCTTTCGATACGGAGGGATTCGCACGAGAGAGGTCATAGAACGTGCATCTATCGGTGCGTTGGATCCCTCGAAAGATCCGTCGGTGTGGTTGTGCATGATGTGCCAGGGTTGCACCGAGAGGTGTCAACTCGGCGTCGAACCCGCGATGGTGATCACCCTCATACGGAATATGGCGGCGGAATCTGGAAATCTTCCTGACCATTTCGCAGAGGAGGCAAGGCTTTTCATCGATACGGGTCTGTCTTTTCCGAAGACGGGGCTGACGAAGAAGATAAGAAAGGAAATGGGTCTGGATGATATCGAAGTGAAATCCTCGACCCTCGAGGACCTGAGGACTATCATCGAGAGAACCAGGCTCGGGAGGATCAAGCTTGAGCGATGAGTTCTACCTGTTCAGAGGCTGTCTCATTCCGACGAGGCTGCCGTTCCTCGAGCGATCATCTCTCTTCGTCCTTGACAAGCTAGGAATGACGTATGAGAACCTCCCCGGGGCAACTTGCTGCGTCGAACCGATCGGGCTGAGGTCTCTGGCTCTTGACACCTGGCTCGTGACAGCCGCGCGGATGCTCGCGATAGCAGAGAATGACGGGAGGGACATTCTGACTCTCTGCAACGGATGTTACGTTTCGTTGAGGGAGGCTCGTCATATTCTCGAATCTAGGGAGGAAAGGGACCGAGTGAATTCCGTCCTGGACGAAATCGGAATAGAATACAATGGAACCGCTGACGTTCTCCACCTGTGTGGGATCACAAAGGACATGGAGAAGAAGGTCAGATCATGCGTGGTCCGTCCCCAGGAAAGCTTCAGAGTTGCCGTCCATCCGGGATGCCATATCGTCAGACCTAGCACCGTGACGGACATCGATTCGCGATTCTCCCCTCATGTCATTTCGGACATTGCCAAGTGGGTGGGCTCGGAAGTAGTGTACTCGGAAGATTGGCCGAAGTGTTGTGGCGGAGGCATAGCGGGAACAAGTGACGACATCTCATCGCGTGTGCTCGAGGAAGCTCTTGCAGAATTCAGGCGTGCGGGAGCGAACTCGATCCTTACTCCTTGCCCCTTCTGTTTCGTTCAGTTTGACGTGAAACAAAAGGAAGGCATTCCAGTTCTGTATTTGTCGGAGCTGCTTGCGCTCGCTTTCGGAGCTACGCCCGAGAGTATCGGTATGAGATATCACAGGACCAAAATCATCGTCTAGAATCTGTCGATCTACTCGGCCGTCTCCGCTGCCTTTATCGATGTAATCTCCAGATTGAAGCCTATGGCCCGAGCGGAGTGAGTGATCCAGCCGAGAGAGAGAATATCGGCGTGCTTTGCGAACTTGTGGACGTTCTCGAGGTTCAAGTTTCCAGATACTTCGACGAGCAATCTGTCGTTCAGTTTCTTGACGGCCAAGGAAGCAACCTCGACCTTCTCAGGGCTCATGTTGTCAAGCATGATTATGTCGGCCCCCGCCTTAGCAGCCTCGACAGCCTGCTCTATCGTCTCAACCTCGACTTCGATCTTCTTCGTGAATGATACGCTCTTCGCCTTCGATATCGCCTGAGTGATGCTTCCGACGACTCTCAAGTGATTGTCCTTGATCAAGATGGCGTCGTCCAGACGATATCTGTGCGGATCCCCGCCGCCAATAACCACGGCCTTCTTCTCGTACAATCTGAAGCCAGGCGTCGTCTTTCTGGTCGCCGCGACTTTGACGCTGGGATTGGATTTCCTGCACTCCTTGAGGATCGCGCTGGTTGAAGTGGCGATGCCGCTCATCTTCATCAGGAAGTTGAGAGCGAGGCGTTCGCCCAGGAGTATCCTCTTCAAGGGTCCTTCGATGACGAGAACGTCCATTCCTTTCGAAACCCTTTCACCGTCCCTTGTCATCGGGAAGGTCTTCACGCCGAGCTCGCTGAAGATTTCGATAGCCTCCTCGAGGCCTGCGAGTATCCCTTCCTCGTTGGCGGTGACGCGCGCACTTCCCAGTTCGTCCTTAATCAGGATATCGCTGGTGATGTCGCCAAATCCCACGTCCTCCTGAAGATACCCCTCCATCTTGGTCATCAAGCGTGAAATGTTGCTATGTGAATATAAAAGTATTTGTTATCTGGCTAGATATTGATGCTTCCAGCTCGTATTTTTCTCGAATATCTGGTATCTGCCTTGGATCGTAGTTCCCGAAGCAGCTCAACGCTCGACGTCAAAGTAGATCCTTAGCGAGGCCCTGTACTCGACTATCTTGCTCCCCTCGACCTTACACTCCATCTCTCCTACCCTCGCCCACTTGATACCTCGAACGCTTTTCGATGCAACGTCGACCGCGTTCTGCGCGGCCTTGGCGAAGCTTTCGTTCGAGATGCCGACCACGTCGATGATCTTCTGGACCAATCTCATGCCTCCGGACAGTAATGCGAGCAAGGCATACTTAAGCAGTTCTCTGTGATGCTGGCACACCTCGTTTGTCGACCTGACGGACAAGGGAAACGTCGCAGAAGTCCGGAAAGGCTACCGAGCGGAGAAATCAAAAAAGAAAATAAGGTCGCTTGGCGTTACATGCCATGATGAGTACCCTTACCGGTCTCTTTCAGGCATTCTGTCAGGAGATGATGAGAAGATTAAAGAGCGAGGTTGGAAGGTCCTCTACCGGAGGGTACATGGCCAAGTACCTTCCCCAGACATGGGTTTTCGAGACGGAGAAAGAGGTTTTCACTCTTTTCATTTATAACGAGACAAACGTCACTTTCTCCGGCACTGAGAGCAGGGACCCGGACGTCTGGATTTACACTACAGAAGTCACTCTTTCCAACGCTCTTCAGAGCAACGCCAAACCGAAATGGCAATGGCACGTGATGTTCAACACGAAGAAGGGTGAGGCTGCTTACACCTACATGCGGGGGAAGTTTGGACTTTGGGCTTGAGGGTTGTAGCAGGAGATGCAGCAATCACAGCTCGAATTCCTCGCCCGGTTTCGGCAGCATCACCTCGTGATCTTGCTCGAGATCCTTCGCAAGAGCCTCCCTGTTGTCACTGTGACACAGTACAATCTTCTCAGGATCGCATCCATTTATGAAATCGAGTAGCTCGTTGTGATCTGCGTGTGCGGAGAGATCAAACTGCTGCACCTCGCATCTGATCTTCTCCTTCACTCCTAGTATGTTGATCGCGCCTTCATCGAGTAGCATTCGGCCGTTCGAGCCTTCTACCTGATATCCCGTCAGCAATATGGCGTTCCTCGGGTCGTCCTTCAGCTCCTGCAAGTATCCGATCACCGGTCCGCCGTCGAGCATGCCTCCAGTAGTAACGATCACCTCTCCCTTCTTCGCTCTCTGTCGGGCTGCTGGCGTGCGCACTTCGTTAAAGCGATTCCTAGCTCTTTTCAGGTTCTTCTCGGATCTAAGGTACTCCGGTCGTCCCAGGTAAAGGCTCGTCACAGTCTTGCCCATACCATCGACCCACATGTCGTAGTTGGCGTCTCTGAGTATGAGCATGACCTCCTGAGTCCTGCCCACGGCAAAGCAAGGGATTATTACCTTTCCTCCCCTGTTGACAACCTCTTTGATTTTCTGAAGAAGCTGGTATTCCGTCTTCGTGCGATTGGGGTGCGTTCTTCCGGCGTAGGTCGCCTCAATGATCAGATTATCGCACTTCACAGCATGTGCCCCCCAAACGAGCTGCGTGTTGAGTGTGTGCAAGTCTCCAGTGAATAATGTGACCTCTTCCCCGCTCACCTCGTACATCGTCGCACCTGGAACGTGCCCCGCGCTGTGCAATTGAACTTCGAATCCCGCGACATCGATCGTCTCGCCAAACTCCATTGGTATGAAGTTCTTCAACGATGTCCGGATGTCTTCAGGGTCAAACGGACGGGGGTAACCTTCTGCGTCGGCCACTTTCAGACTATCCTCCAGAAGAATCTGCGTGACACTCACCGTTGAGGGAGTCGCAACAACCTCGGTGTCATATTTCCCGCAGAGCCACGGCATCATTCCGCTATGGTCGAGATGGCAGTGGGTCAGGAAGGCGTAATCAACAGGAGGACTAGGTATCGGGTATGCAGGCGGTTTCGATGGTCTCATTCCGTACTCGAACAGCAAGTTCGCATTCCTGTGAGAGAGAAGCATTCCCATTCTTCCGACGACATCCGCTCCTCCGAGAAACTTGATCTTCATTCTTGTCAGCCTCCGTATCCGAAATCATTCTCCGATCAACTGAATAACCACTTTTCTGTCTCTTCTCCTGACGTCTAGCTCGACCAGGACGACCTGCTGCCATGTTCCCAGATCGGCCTCCCCTTCATGGAATGGAACCGTCAACGAGGCGCCAAGAAACGACGATCGAACATGGGAATGACCATTCCCGTCGCCCCACATGAGGTGATGACCATATTCCGTGTCTTTCGGAATGATGCGATCGAGAGCTTTCTTGATGTCGCCTTGGAGACCGGGCTCGTATTCTATCGTGATCAAGGCTGCTGTGGAGTGCGGGACGAACATGCACGCCAGGCCATTTGACATCTTGGAGGCGGCTATTGCTTCTCGGAGCTCGCCCGTGATGTCGATCATCTCCCCTTCCTTCGAGGTATTGACAGTGACGGTCTTCCTGAAAGTCTCCATTCTAACCGAAATGGCTACTTTCTGATGGATATAAACCCTTTGCGGTGAGTCACGCGAACACCGTAGACCTCAGGACAGACAACTCTTAGCTACCCAGCACCCAGATTCCCCCCCCAGCTCTAAGTAATATGTAGTTCTTCAGATTCTGTAACGCGCAAATCGACAATCAACAAGTCTTTACATCGACGCGGTCGAGAAAAGGATTAATATTTCGCGATCGAATAATCTAGGCGTGTCCGAGTTTGCTGCGGATATTCGGCTGGCTTTGCACAGAAAAGTAGCTTCGAACGACCGAGTGTGGCTACGGTCAGGTTTCAGGGTTCTGCTGATCAAGGAAGGGATCGAGAAGGCGGGCAGTATCAACAAGCTCGGCCGAGAGCTCGGGTATCGGTCAAAGGTCCATCCTGGGTGGAGTGTTCGTCAGATTCTTCTGGGAAAGCAGGCGTTCCCGTACAATCGTTTGGATGCTCTGGCTAGATATCTGGGCTATTCGATGGAGGAAGTGCTCAGGTATCAGGCGAAACCTGAAAAAGTAACGACCGAGAGCACGAGGAAGGCGCTTCGACTGTACGGGCTTTGGTACTACATCCCGAGATAAGAGTCGGACATATTGTCAGTCCGGACGAAATACGTCCTTTTGAATGTAATTTGGTCGATCATCTCGAAATACGCAGTCTCTGGCATTCTCGGGATTCCTCTGCAAAAGAGATAAATAGTACATTGGTCATTGTATACATTCGTCGGACGTATGTCCGACCGAGGGGATGGGGTGCTATTCAGGAGAAAACCTCGAGAAAAGGACGAAGTCACCGATGATCTCGTTCACAGGAAAGTCTATCGCCTGGCCGAGACCTACGATGACAAAGAGGCTGCGATATTCAAGAAGCAGAAGGTGACATACAGTTTCTGGAGTGCTGTAAAATACACGCTCATCCTGTCCTTCCTCTTGTGGTGGCTGCCGATCGTCGGCCAGATGATAGCGGGGTATGTCGGCGGCAGACGGGCAGGCACTCCCTGGAGAGGCGTCTTCGCAGCGATGATCCCTCTAGCGGTGATATTCCTCATCACAGGGGCAATGAGCGTCGGTCTCATCCCCACGGTGGTCTTCGGGGTCAACATTGCCCCCGATGCTGTCTTCGGCTCGATAGCGGGTCAGATTCCAATCATAGCTCCTTACATGAACTTCGCTGCATCATACTTGAACCAATTCGTCTCACTCATGCAGTCCACCGCCTCATTGAGGCTGGACAGCTATTTGATCACGGTTGCCTTCGCATACATTGGCGGAATTCTTTCCGACCAGACCAGGAGGGAACTAGAATATGTTTCTCGCCACGGCAGTCCGAACACGACGGTCGTGGTGGAAGGCAACACTTCTTCGCGAGATAAAGTCTCCCCTCGTCCCTCCTGGTCACTATTTCGCCGTTCCTCCAGGGAAGCTCAGGCGCGTCATTATGGCTTCGGGGACATGAGATCTCTTGGAGCGAGCGCAGATGCGGAGACAGAGGAGCTTAGACCTCTCAGATCGGTTCACAGGATGATTGACGAGAGCGATGCCGGTCAGTCTCTCACCCCGCGGGAGAGAAGGCAGATCGAGTTGCGCGCTCATGCAATGGCACACCAGCAGAAGAAGGTCCAGAAGACAGTCCAGAGGAGACACAACGGTTCTTCTCAAGGTCTGGTATCGAGGGCCGTCAAATCAAGCGGCGCGAGGAGTCAGCACATGATCGAGAGGACTCCTGCAGAATCCAGCGATTGGGAATTCGTCTAATCTTGTTCGTCACGCTCGATGGGGGATCATCCCCCACCTTTTTCACGAATTCAAGATGTCACGATCACGACTAGGCTTCTTGATCCGTTTTCGGCCGATACTGCACCTAGACGTATCTCTCAAACGTCTCTCTCAAAGTCTGTTGTGTTACAGAAGACTTTTTATATAGACATCCTTTTCCCCGCAAATCGGCGATATTGAAATGTTCTGTTCGGAATGCAGGTCATTGATGTTCCCTAAGGAAGGCGTGTTCAAGTGCAGCAAGTGCGGAAAGGAACAGAAGATGAATGGGGAGCATGAGAAGTTCACCACGAAGCTGAGGGAAAAGGAAATGGCGATAATCGACTCGAATGCTCCTACGCTCCCGAAGACTCAAGTCGAGTGTCCAAAGTGCGGGCACAATGAGGCGTTTTGGGTGCTTAGACAAACAAGGGCGGCGGATGAGCCGGAGACTCGGATCTATCGTTGTACGAAGTGTGGTCATTCCTGGCGGGAATACTGATTCCAGTATGTTCCTCTAATAAGGAAGATTTATAATTGCATATGCGTTTACAGGCACGTTGGGGGGAAACTGATGCTTCATGCTAAGGTGAAATCTGAGACCCTAAAAGGAATCGTTGATATCGTCTCCACCCTTGTTGACGAGGCAAAGTTCAATGTCGCAGTTGACAAGCTCACTCTGAAGGCCGTCGATCCCGCACATGTCGCGATGGTCAATATGACCGTTCAGAAGGACGCATTCGACGAGTATTCCGCGGACGAGACTGAACTCGGAGTCGATCTTGATAAGATGAAGGAAGTCCTGCGGCTTTCCAGGGCTGGCGAGGTCATGGAGCTTCAGCAAGACGAAGAACGCAATCGCCTGGTAATCAATGTCGGTAACATCACACGCAGGATGAATCTCGTCGACACGACAGGCATGTCAGACCCGAAAGTCCCGAACATCAATCTTCCGGCAAAGGTTGCAGTCAATTCGGACGAGTTGCAGAAGGGAATCAAGGCGGCTGAGAGCGTCTCCGACCACATCGCCCTGACCGCTTCTCCTGACGGTTTCGAGATGTTTTCCGAAGGCGAGACCGACTCGGTCAGTCTGAAGCTGCCGAAGGATCTTCTGATCTCTTTGGAATGCAAGGAGAAGGTTCGAAGTCTATTCCCGTTGGACTACTTCTCGAACATGGTGAGGGCGATTCCGGCAGGTACCGTCGTGACGCTATCTATAGGCAGTGATTATCCAGTCAAGCTCGAATTCACGATGGCTGACGGAAAGGCGACCGTGGACTACCTTCTTGCCCCGAGGATCGAGAGCGATTAGATCTTGAGGTCCTCGATAATCTTCATTTCTTGGTCGGGAGCTTGGATCACAATCATGATCTTGTCCCTGATCCCACATTTCTCTATCTTATCTCTCAGAAGCTCGTCTATCTGGTAAATGCCTGCCGAGTTGTTCATCTGTATCTCGATTTTGACCGGTCTCTCCTCTCCCTTCGTGACGCGGACCTTGTCAATCGCCAGCGCCGATACGGAATGAATATTGACGCTCCCGGCTCTGAAAGGTATCCTCGCCCTTCCCTTCTCCATGTCAAGGGCATCTGCCACTCTCGTAACGGCCGCCTCGAGCGTCAATGGAGTGAATTCTGCATGGTGGGCAATCATCGCGTGCATGGTCTCGACTATCAGCGTCGTCAGAGCCGGTTCCTCATAGAGATCGGAAAGCAGACGCCGTATTATCGGGGAAGCCATCATGAGCGAAAGCTCCTCATGTTTGAGACGGTGTATAGAATGGCCGATATCGTGCAGGGCGCATGCCAGCACAACGACGACCTCCGCATCATCGTTCTTCATCTTGTGATCTGTCACGACGTTTGGTTTCTCCCCGCTCTCGACGAGGATTCGCAACATGTTCAGGGCGATCTTCGCGACTATCCTGACGTGAGTAGGCCCGTGGTCGTTGAACCCCATCCTGTCGATCGCTGTGATATTTGAAGCTCTCCAGAGCGCCATGATCTCTTGGTCATGGTTTATCCTCTCAACGACCTTCGCCAAGGTCTTGTTGCCGCCGTACGGAACGCCGAAAGGGACGGTCATCGAGTGACATATCGGATTGCGTCATTTAAATGCTAGCTGCTCCTGGCGAGGTCTTCTGAGCGTCCCATTTGTTCGCACAGAAGGTTTTTAATCGCACTGTGGTATTGTCCATTTCTCCCGGTTGCTGTCGTGAGGTGCGCGGCTTTGGCCAATTGTAGTGACGAGGACATCAAAATATTGGTGCAGAAGGCGAACCTGATTCGCCAGCATGTTCTTCGTATGACCTTTGCCGCCGGTTCTGGTCACCCTGGTGGATCGCTTTCCAGCGCGGACATACTCGCCGCGTTATACTTCAACGTCATGAATCATCGTCCTCGAGAACCCAAATGGGAGGACAGGGATCGGTTCGTGTTGTCCAAAGGTCATGCGGCACCGGCGTATTACGCAGCGTTGGCGGAGGGCGGTTACTTCCCCGTTGAGGAGTTGATCACGCTCCGCAAGCTGGGCAGTCGACTTCAGGGGCACCCTTCCCGCAGCAAGACTCCTGGTGTCGAGATGTCCACCGGGTCCTTGGGCCAGGGATTGAGCGTCGCGAATGGGATCGCGCTATCGGCGAAGCTGGACAACAGATCATACCGGGTCTTCTGTCTTTGCGGTGATGGCGAGATGCAGAGCGGTCAGGTGTGGGAAGCAGCGATGCTCGGTGCGCACTACAAATTAGACAATGTTACCGCTTTCCTCGACAGGAACAGACTTCAGATCGACGGCCCGACAGAAACGGTCATGTCGATTGAACCTATAGGAAAGAAGTGGGAAGCTTTCGGCTGGAATGTCATCGAGATCGACGGTCATGACATGAGGCAGATCCTCGGCGCCTGCGACAGGGCGAAGGAGGCCAAGGGAAGACCGACGATGATCGTCGCGCATACCGTCAAGGGGAAGAACGTTTCCTTCATGGAGAATTCTGTCCAGTTTCATGGCAAGGCGCCCAACGAGGACGAGTTGAATCGCGGTCTCAAAGAGCTGGGGGCAGGGAAGTGAACCGACCTCTAGCAAACCAGAGGAAGGAGTACGGCAAGGCTCTCATCGAGATTGGCCAGTCACGGGGCGATGTCGTCGTCCTGGATGCTGATCTCTCAAGCTCGACTCGAACTAGCGATTTCGCCAAGAAGTTTCCTTCGAGATTCTTCAATTGCGGCATCGCAGAACAGGACATGATGGGTACTGCGGCGGGCCTGGCCGCGAGCGGGAAGATCGTTTTCGCTTCTTCATTCGCGGTCTTCGCTACCGGGAGGTGTTGGGACCAAATTCGGCAGTCTATCTGCTATCCGAGATTCAATGTCAAAATCGTGGCGTCTCACGCTGGAATAACCGTCGGCGGAGACGGCGCATCGCATCAAACAGCGGAAGATGTGGCGCTTATGCGGACCCTTCCTAACATGACGGTGATAGTCCCTGCCGACGCGACCGAGGCGTACAAGGCAGTCAAGGCCGTCGTCGATTATCCTGGACCCTGCTACGTCCGACTAGGTAGGGTCGACTTCCCCGTCGTCACCTCCGCGGATTCGCCGTTCACGATAGGCAAGGCGACCATCATGAGGGAAGGAAATGACGTCTGCCTGATCGGCACAGGCCAGATGGTTGCACTCTGTCTCGACGCAGCTGAGGAACTGCACAAGAAGGGCATTTCCGCGCAGGTGGTGAACATGAGCACGATCAAGCCTCTCGACGAGGAGACTATCGTGAAGGCGGCGAGGCAAACTGGCTGCATCGTCACGGCTGAGGAGCACAACATTCTCACAGGGCTCGGCTGCGCTGTCGGGACCTTCCTGGCAGAGCACGGCGGGTGTGTGATGCGCAGGGTAGGGATCCCCGATACTTTCGGAGAATCGGGGGAGAGCGAAGAATTGATGGTCAAATACGGTCTAACGAGCGCTAGAATCGTCGAGTCCGCTGAAGAAGTGGTTCGGAGGAAGTAGTCAATGAAGATATTCATAGACAGCGCCAACATCGAACAGATCAGAGAAGTGAACAGTTGGGGGATACTTGACGGCGTAACGACCAACCCCACTCTGGTCGCGAAGGAGAAAGCGGACTTCGGCTCGATCGTGAAAGAGATTTGCGAGATCGTTGACGGTCCGATAAGTGCAGAGGCTATCAGCACGGAGGTGGACGAAATAGTAGGAGAGGCGAGAAAGCTCGCTGCAGTCCACAAGAACATAGTCGTGAAGATTCCGATGACGGAGGACGGACTGAAGGCCACGAAGATGCTGTCGAAGGAAGGCATCAAGGTCAACATGACCCTGGTGTTCTCTCCTGCTCAGGCGTTGCTTGCCTGCAAGGCTGGAGCTAAGTACATCTCGCCTTTCGTCGGACGCCTGGACGACGTCGGCCATGATGGCATGGATATCGTTTCGCAGATACTCGACATCTTAGACAACTACGACTTCGACACGGAGGTCATAGTGGCAAGCGTGAGGCACCCTGGCCACGTTGTTGAGGCGGCCAGGATGGGAGCTCACATCGCAACGATTCCGTACGACGTCTTGAAGAAGATGTTCAAGCATCCCCTGACAGATGCTGGGATCGAGAGGTTTCTGCAAGACTGGCAGAAGGTTGCCAAGCGTTGATCGATCAGCTTCTGACAGTCTTCATCTTTCCAGATCGAAGGAAAGTTACAATATCATGTCAACCGTTCATTCCCGACGGTGCCGACATCGATACGCGCGTTTGCGGATCTGTGTGAGCAGCTTGAGTCGACCAGCAGCCGCAAGAAGAAAACGGAGCTTCTCGCCGACCTATTCCATTGCGTCGATCCTGATGAGATAGGATCAGCTGTGCTGTTGATGCTCGGGCGGGCCTTTCCCGAGTCCGACTCGAGAACGCTGGACGTGGGATATGCAACGATCAGCAAGGCATGGTCGAGCAAGAAGCAGAGCATGCTTTTCGAGGAGGAACTCACCCTGAACGGCGTCACGTCTATCCTTGGCAAAATCGCGGAAACGCAAGGAACCGGGTCCAGGAAGGTGAAGGAGCATCTGCTTCAGAATCTCTTTGGGCGCGTCACGACAAAGGAGAGGGAGTACCTAGCTAGGAGTCTTTTCGGAGAGATGCGGACCGGAGTGAGCGAAGGCATCATCCTCGATTCAATAGCTCTTTCTTCTGGAGCACAGAATATTGAGGAGATCAGGAATGCCTACATGCTTTCTGGTGACATGTCCAACGTGGCAGAGATTGCTCTTCTCAAGGGTCCTGCAGAGTTGAAACGAATAGGTCCCGAGCCGTTTGTTCCATTCAAGCCGATGCTGGCCGAATCGATCGGTTCAGTCGAAGAGGCTCTCTCCATCATGGGAGAGGCAGCCTTCGAGTTCAAGCTGGACGGCGCCCGCGTCCAGATACATAAGAAAGGGGACGATGTCAGGATCTACAGTCGCAGACTGACGGACCTCACGGAGAGCCTTCCGGAAGTCGTGGGCTTGTCAAGGAAGTCATTGGCTGATGATACCGCTATCCTTGAGGGAGAGGTGATCGCCTTTCGAGATCGTCCGCTTCCTTTCCAGCACGTCATGAGGAGAATAACGAGGGTCCATGACATTGAGGGGCTAAGGGACACCGTCCCTGTCAAGCTGTACATCTTCGACATACTGATGAGGAACGGAGAGTCCCTAGTCAATCTCTCATGCATGGATCGCTGGCATGTCCTTGAGGATGCTGTGCCGGAGGACCTGCTTGTTCCCCGCATCGTCACTGGGGACCCCGCGATCGCAGCGGAGTTCTTCAATCTCGCACTCAGCGAGGGGCACGAGGGACTCATGGCGAAATCTCTCGACAGCATCTACGCCGTCGGCAGAAGGGGGAAGAAGTGGTTGAAGATCAAGAGAGCCCAGACTCTCGATCTCGTCATCATCGCTGCAGAATGGGGATACGGTAGGAGAGAGGGATGGCTGAGCGACTATCACTTGGCCGCCGTGTCCGGAGACGGTTTCGCGATGGTGGGGAAGACCTTCAAGGGGCTGACGGACGAAGAATTCAAGTGGATGACACAGCGGCTCCTGGCCACTGCGATCAGGAAATCGGATCATGTAGTTGAGGTGAAACCTACGATTGTAGTTGAAGTGGCCTTCGATGAGATTCAGGAGAGTCCGACTTACGAATCAGGTCTTGCCCTGCGTTTTGCGAGAATCAAGAACATCCGTCAGGACAAGGATCCTGGAGAAGCGGACACGATCGAGACAATGCGAGCGATGTATGAAAGCCAGTTCAAGACGAAGGATAGAATCGTAGAGAAATAGGGGAAATGTGTTAGGCGCCGAACATTTGTGTCCTCTCGCGAATCCAGTGCATCCTCAACGCTTGACGACGTCGACCCTCACAGGCCTCCCAGAGAATCCAAAACCACAAATAGCAATTAATGAATCCTTCGCACGGATGCATCCGGATCTGATCGTCGTCGGAGGCGGGCCAGTGGGAAGCAGGGTTGCGGCTCTCACCGCGAGGTCGATGCACACGCTCGTTTTGGAGGAACATAGTGAGGTTGGGGTCCCTGTTCAATGCGCGGGTCTTGTGACTCCCAGAGTTGTGAAAACGGCCTGCGCTGAGGATACCGTCTTGAACAAGATAAGCGGGGGCGTCGTCCACTTCCCGGGCGGGACCACGATCGAACTCAACGGAAATGAGACCAAGGCTGTTGTGGTCGACAGGAAGGCCTTCGACGTCGCCTGCTACGAGAAAGCTCTGGAGGCGGGGGCGGAATTCATGACCGACACGAGGTTCACTTCGTTCTCTAGGCGCGATGATGCCCTAGCAGTGGAGGCGGTGTCTCACGGGAAGTCTAGAGCTTTCCACACTAGTCTCCTGGTTGGGAGTGACGGATACAAGTCCCGCGTCGGAAGCGCTGCCAGTATCAGTCGGCCGAGAGATTCGGTCAAAGGGATGCAGACAGACATTGGCCGCAGGCTTGAGGATCAGGACCGCCTTCATGTCTACTTGGGACGAAAGATAGCTCCGGGTTTTTTCGCATGGATCATACCTTGCGGTGACTCCACACGTGTCGGTCTTTGCGTGAAAGAGGAATACGGTGCTCCAAGCAAGTTCCTGTCATCTTTTCTGAAAGCGCAGGGTTTGGACGGTTCCGATCGATTGAGTTCGATCTCCGGCATAATTCCAATCGGACCTCCGCAGAATACCTTCGCGGATAGAATCATGATTGTGGGCGACGCCGCTGCCCAGGCTAAGCCTCTCAGCGGTGGAGGGTTGTACACAGGAATGGTCGCTGCGGACTGTGCAGCGAGCACAGCGATCGAAGCACTCGAAAGAAACGATTTCTCGGCCCGCATGCTGTCAAGATACCAAGAGCGATGGAGGTCCGAAATCGGGAAGGAACTCGACAGGGGCTACAGGATAAGGAAGGTTTTCGTCAGGCTGACCGACCGGAAGATCGACGAAATCGGCAAGCTGATGGATAGGAGAGACGTTCTGGAGATTCTCTCACAGGGTGACATCGACTACCCAAGCAAGCTTGCGCCGAGCATTCTGAGGTCCATACCTTCCTTGCTTAGGCTTTCCCCCCAGATACTCGGTTCGCTCTTGGGAAAGTAGTTGCTGATAGTATGAAAAGCGTGAAATACCCGCAATCTTCTGAGCTTCTTGAATGAGGCTGGCAAAGATCCCGAGGCAAAGAGCCGAGGCGGTCAGAAGGAAGCTTTTTCGACTCCGTGTCGCCAGGAAAGACCTTGCCATTTTCGAGAAAGGTGATCATATATTCGTCCCGATCACTGATGGTGCGACTGAGTCTCTTGCACGCGAGATCGGCTTTGAGATCGTCTGCGGATCTTCCGAGGAACAGGCATGTCATGTTTCGCCTTATGACCGAATTCTCCGCGAAATCGGGATCGATGATTCATTGAAATCCCTCCTTCCTTGGAAGTGGGAAATGTTAGGGAACGTGTTGGTCCTGCGAATCCCGACGGGACTCGAGGAAGTGAAGCATGAGGTCGCGAGGAAATATGCCGAGGTACTCGGGGCAAAGACTGTCTGCGAGGAGGTCGGCATCATAACCGGGACCTATCGCACTCCCGCCCTGCGCGTCCTGTACGGGACCGACACGGAAACCGTTCACTTGGAGAACTCGATTCGCTACAAATTCGATGTAGCGAGGATAATGTTCTCCTCAGGCAACATTGACGAGCGGAAGAGGATGGGAGATATCGACTGCAGAGGGCAGACAGTCGTCGACATGTTCGCTGGCATCGGATACTTCTCGCTGCCTGTGGCGGTCCACGCAGGAGCGTACCGGGTCATCGCCTGCGAGAAGAACCCTCTCGCCTACGGCTATCTCGAGGAGAATATCAGGTTGAACGGCGTGGAGGACTGCGTTGTCCCCATTCTCGGCGACAATCGGGAACTGGAGGGTGAAGGGATCGCAGATCGAATCATAATGGGTTATGTCGGGACAACCCACGAATTCCTCGGAAAGGCTGTTGGTCTTGCGCGTCCGGGCTGTACGGTTCATTATCACGAAGTGTGTCCGATAGACTTGCTTCCCGACAGACCCTTGAAAAGAGTGTCCTCGGCCGCGGGCGGAAGGAGGCACGAGATACTTGGAGTGAGGGAGGTAAAGTCGTACGGCCCCTCGACGTCCCATATCGTTGTGGATTTCAGGATCCTTGATTGATCTTCTACCGCTTTCTCTCGATCTTCTCGATCGATCCGCTCGCCTGCACAACTAGCTGAAGCGCATCGTGGTACTCGTCTCCGTCACTCTGAACAAGTCTGGAGGCGAAAGTTGAAAGGTAGGAACCGAAATCCATCTCCTCTTTCGTGTACTGCCATGCCTTTCCTTCCGATTCTCCGATGGCGACAAGAAAACCGTATGATATCGCCCTGAGTCTATGTTCCCTTTGTTTCTCCCTCTCTATGATCCTTGCGACCGCGCTCTTCCCCTCCGTTTTGAATAGTCTTGCGAGCCTGTCGGCGTACTTTCCGACTTCTCCCAGTCTCGCGTACTCAGGGAGGGAGGAGTGTATTCCTCTGGCCATTTCCAATCTTCTCGCCTCTTGCAGGAGTTGAGTGGGTGGTAGGCTCTGTCCTTCTCTCTTCAGGCTGTCCAAGACGGTTTGCGAGGCGACCTGGGCCAGCAGCTTCTCGCCGTGCTCTTCCCAAAGGTCGGAGATGATCTTCCCCGTCTGGTCGGATGAGGATATGATTGACATCTTCGTTAAAGAAATCAGGCCGGAAAGGGCGGCTTTCTCGATCTCGCTCCCTCGTATCTGCTCGATGAACGCATTCCTGTCCGACCCAAAGCATTTGCTTCCAGCGACAAAGAGTTCCTCGCCGGACCCTTTGAGACCGATCAGCTTCTCCTTTGCGAACCTTTCCACGACGGTCCTGTCATCGATCTTGCCTTCGAAATACTCCTCCCTAAGATCCGAGCTCATTTGATACGGCTCCTTCACGAGGCATTTGCTGCAACTCGACTTGCACTCGAGGTCGTATTTCACTTCAATCTCGAAATCGTCCATCGGTTCTCTAGCTGCGATTCTGCTCGCAAAGTGATGGAGGAGGTTGACATCTGAAATGCACTCCTGACATATCGACAACGTCAATTCGGGTGATTTCCAGATTATTCGCAAGGCTACGTTCGAATCAGGATGAGGACAGTTGTTCTGGCGATCAATTCTGTAAGGTGCAGTGCTTATCATATCTCTGACATAATCGGCGGGAGCTTTGGCGATCGAAGAGCAGGTGAATCTTTCCGACGATGAGTATAGGTGCAAATCTCTCTTCTCCGCGATTTCCCAGAACGCCAGCAATCTGAGATCTGGGTCGTCGAAGTACTCGACTCCGATCAGCTTCTCCTTGTCGACCTTACCGCGGACCGCATAAGACACCTCTCCAATCGGCAGGTTCATGACCGCAAGATACGGAATCTTCCCCGCAGCCGCCAGGGATATTGTGGCAGCGTATGCTCTGGCGAGCTGGTCACCCCAGTTCGCAAATGACAAGAGTTTCTCAGGTTCGTCCTTGAACCTCGCTATGCTCTCTATCTTCCCGAGGAGTGCCTCGAAATCGCATCTTCTGCACTCCTCCTGGCAGGTGGGGATAAGGAGACGGGGGTTCTCGGCCAACTTCTTTGCTTTGGCTAGAAGTTCTTTCTCGAGATTCTTCGGCGTGATTTTCGATCCCCTCATTCTCAGCCGGGGTCGCATGACGCACCCTAGGAACTAGGTATCGATAAAAATGTTTGGTTACGTTCCGAGACAACTGCAAAAGAATTTAACCAGGTAAGCGGTTCATTTCCAACAGAGGGATGCGGTGTCAGAAGAGGAATCCTATGCCAAGGGTTACCTTAAGGGTTATGAGGAAGGCCTGAAAGAGGCGTGGGACGAGCTCATCGCTTTGACGCTCAAGGGCTACACCGCGCGGGAAATCCAGGTCTTGGCAAAGAGCAACAAGAGTTCAATAAACTCGAAGGTGCAGGCCAGGAAGAGGAGAATCTCTGGGGAGCTGGGCCTGGATCTTGCCGCCAGAGAAGAGGAAGCGGCCGCATCCATTCCGTCAAAACTGAGCAAGGGAATGACATACCTGATCAGAGAAGGAGGTCTCGATGCGACCTTCTCGCTATTCCGTTCCTTCACTCAGAAAGGAGCCAATGGATTCTGCATTCTGAGAACGCACCCATCGACGGTAAGGAAAAAGTACGGAATCGACTGCATGATGGTCTGGCTGACGAAGGCGGAAGTGTCGTCCTCTCCTGACAGGGAAGGCAGGCTCGTCGGAGAGTTCTTGTCTCCCACCGAGCTTCCCCGTTTGGCCACGCTCGTGAAGAACTTCCTTACGGAAAATAAGGACACGATAGTAATACTCGAGGGGTTGGAATACTTGATTACACAGAACGACTTCAAATCGGTCTTGAAATTTCTGCAATCGCTCAAGGATCAGGTGACGTTGGCTGAGTCGGTGTTGCTCATGCCTCTCGACCCCTCAGCTCTCGACGAGAAGGATCTCAAGCTCCTCGAGAGAGAGATCAGCGATTAGGTCTGATCCTCCTCCGGGCGTCCGGATCATTCGCGTAGCTGGAACGATACGCAATAGAGCGGATAGGCAACGGACATCCTGCCAATCCTATTTGCTCACAACTATCTCGATCGACGAGACGTTGGCGGTGCTGCCTCCCTCCCCCGACAGAACCTCTGTCTCGATCTTGATGTCTTTAACTACTGCGTCGTGAATGAACCTGTGCCTGACAATCTCAGCGACATCGACCGCCCTGCTGATTGCCCTACCTCGGGCTTTGATGATGACATCACGCGATCCGCTGTTAAACTGCGTAACAACGGCAAGCACGTAGTTCATTGTCGGTTTCTTTCCAATGTAGACTGTGTTCTCGTCCGCCAATGACCGGCCCCCTTGCAATAGTATGGAATTGACAGGTCGGACGCTATTTATACCTTTCGAAATTGTCCTGGCAAACTATACCATCTGGCTCACTCTGCCAATGCTATGATGAATGAGAACGTCTGCGAAAGTCATGGTTTCCAAGATGCATGCTTCCCGGAATCGGACGAATCCTATACCGCGGTATCGACTTGTCCGAGGTTGTTCCGATCATCCCTCTGATCTTCCTCATGTCAGTGCTTCAAGTTAGGTTAGAATCAAGCCTCTGCTCAAGGTATCAGACTTTGAAATGCGAGCAATCGACGACGGATCATTCAGGCCTGCTCGAGACAATCTCTTGAGTGCTCAAATCCAGAAAGTACTCCTTTCCCCTCGCAACGCAGATCCGAACGCCACTGCCGCTTCACCGCAGAATCTCAGACCTGATGGTGTTCCTTGAAGTACCTAGCCATTATTCTGCGCTGTCCCTTCCTCAGAATCTCCGACAGAGTGGAAGTGGAGACTCCGAAGATCTTGGCGAGCTGTCTGAGCCCGATGCTTCTGGGGAAGTCATAATACCCTCTTTCGAATGCCATGCGAGTAATCTGTTCCTGTCTTGCTGTCAGAGCATCCTTGTCACCTATTTCTGTAAGGCTGACGAGTTTCGGCTCCGCTCCATGCTTCTCGAGTTTCGCCATGAGATCCTGGAGTGGCGGCTTCTCGCTCGACAGGAGCGTCCATAGCATCCTTCCATCTTTGGTTGAGGTGGATGAAGTGAGGAAGCAGTCAGTATTTGCGAGCAACCTGCAGACTATACATTTCGTGGTCGTGAAGACGGCCAGGGCCCTTCCTCTTTCGATCGGGGTAATGTCGACATCTGAAAGATTCGGGCTGGTCCTTATCGACTCCATAACCTTACCAAGATCCTCTTCTCTCTCCACCTCTATCTCGACGAGGTCTCTGACTCCCTTCTTGTCAAGAGGTTTGGAACTGATTATCTTGACAATCGACGGATACTCGAGAAGGGATTCCTTGATCCATTTGTCTGGCATTGCCAGCGATATAACTGCCTCTATCATCCGAACCACGCCCCTAAGGGAACATGCCCCTTGCCTCTGCGGCACGAACGACTTCCTTCAGCGCCAACATGTACGCAGCTGTCCGCAAATCAACCTCCTGAGTCTTCGAAACCCCATGCACTGCGGCAAACGAGCTCCTCATGAGATCCTTCAGCCGCTTCTTGATCTCTTCAATCGACCAGAAGAAGAACTGAAGATCCTGGACCCATTCGAAGTAGCTGACCGTGACACCTCCAGCATTTGCCAGGATATCCGGGATGACCATCGTTCCCTTCTCGCGCAGTATCCTATCGGCCTCGGGGGTCGTGGGGCCATTCGCGCCTTCTGCGACTATCCCGGCCTTTATAAGATCCGCATTCTCTCTGCGAATGACGTCCTCCAACGCAGCTGGCACTAGGATGGTGCAGTCTGTCTCCAGCAGTTCTTCTTGAGTAATGTTTTCTGCGCGTTCGAAATCCTTGACCGAACCAGTTGCCCGCTTGTGTTCGAAGACTTCCAGGGGATCCAGACCGTTCTCGTTCAGAATCCCACCGGAGGAATCACTGACCGCGATAACCTTGCAGCCAGCCTCATAAGCGAGAAGCCTCGCCGCATGCCACCCTACATTACCGAAACCTTGGACCGCAACGGTCGAGCTCTTGAGGTCAATATTCAGAATTCTGGCTGCGTCCTGTACAACATACATGAGTCCCCTAGACGTCGCCTCGTCTCTGCCCTTGGATCCACCAATCTCGAGTGGTTTACCTGTCACTACCCCCGGAACGGGGTACCCGACCGACATGCTGTAGGTGTCCATTATCCAAGCCATGGTCTGAGAGTCGGTGTAGACATCGGGGGCGGGGATGTCCTTGTGCGGACCTATTATCATCATTATCTCGCTGGTGAATCGTCTGGTCATCCTTTCGAGTTCGTTCTTGCTCATCTCCTTAGGATTGCAGATTATCCCTCCCTTCGCACCGCCGTAAGGAAGTCCCATGACGGCGCACTTCCAAGTCATCCACATGGAAAGCGCTCGGACCTCATCGAGCGACACGTTCGGATGATATCGTATTCCTCCTTTGCACGGCCCTCGAGCGTGATTGTGCTGCACCCTGAAGCCTGTGAAAGTCCGGACATGCCCATCATCCATCCTCACTGGAAAATTCACAGTCAGCTCTCTGCGAGGTTTGCTCAAACCGTCGATAGTCTCTTCTTTCAATCCCAACAATCTGCCAACGCTCTGGACTTGTTTTACAGCCATCTGATATGGATTTTCCTGTCCCATGAAGCCACTTCCACCATCATGTTCCATGCTTTCAACGCGAGAAGTTGATTTGGGAATCAATTGGATACCATGATATAATAACTTTACAGGACAAGGTGATCGAATTCCTCGACGGAAGAAGGGGCTCTTCTGTCGCGACCCTTACTCGATTCCTGCTCGGAACGCCCGAGTGGAATCCCCCTGTCTGACCGACGATGATTAGATAAGCACGAATTGGTTTTTGTGCGGCTGATGAGGTACGCCGTCACCTTTCATCCGAGATCGTTGACCGTTGAGGTCGAAAAAGGTACGACTATCCTCGATGCTGCGTTCGGCGCTGGCATTCTCCTGAACAGTGTTTGCGGGGGAAAGGGGACTTGCGGAAAATGTCGTGTCCTCACTCGAGGCCTTTTCGACTCGTCACGTCCTCAGTCAATTAGCGATAGAGATTGGGAGAGGGGGTATCGTCTCGCTTGCGAGACCCGGATAGCCGGAAACGGAGAGGTGACCGTCCCGGAGGAGGCCGAGATTGCTTCCCATCAGATTCTCACGTCGTACTTCGCGGAGAATGTAGTCAACCTGGCCCCCATTTCTGCGGCGCGTTACCTGCAATTGCCTCAGCCGACGTTGAAAGACAACATCGGCGACATGGAGAGAGTGGTCCGGGTGATGGGACTTGACTCCGGCGAACTCAAAGGGACTCTCAGGGCCCTGAAGATCTTGCCCAGTATTCTTCGGGACAGTGATTGGAAAATGACTGCCATCGTGGATGAGGTGTCCAGGCCAAGAGTACTCATTGATGTCCGGTCTGGAGACGCCTCACTCCGCAACTACGGGATAGCCCTGGACATAGGTACCACGACTGTCGTCCTCTCTTTGATTGACCTGGCGGATGGACGAGATATTGCCCAGACTTCGGATTACAACAAGCAGATTGTCTACGGCGAGGACGTCCTCTCAAGAATCACGTACGCAGAAGAAGGAGGCCTGGAGAGGCTCAACAGCGCGATCGTCGATACGATCAATAGTCTGGTCACGAGGGCGTGCGACGAGTCGGAGGGGTGTTTGGGGAAGGGGAAGAAGGTCCTGAAGAACGAGATAACTAGCATGTCAGTGGCAGGCAACACAACGATGATACATCTCTTCCTGAGGCTCGACCCGAAGAACATCAGGTACGAGCCATACATCTCCACGGTGAACGCACCGCCGATATTGAGAGCGAGGGACATCGGAATTGACATTCATCCAGACGCGCCAGTCTATTGCGTTCCAGGCAGGGCTAGCTACGTCGGAGGGGACATTACCGCGGGGGTCATCGCATCAGGCATGTACGAGCGGTCTGAGCTGTCCCTTCTGATCGACGTGGGAACAAATGGGGAGGTAGTGTTGGGGAATTCTGACTGGATGGTCTCATGTTCGTGCTCTGCCGGTCCCGCGTTCGAAGGAGGAGAAGTGACGTCTGGAATGAGGGCGATGACCGGCGCCATCGAACGCGTCAGGATACTCGACAACTATGATGTCAAGTTCTCAACGATTGGCGGGACAAGACCTCGGGGGATCTGCGGATCTGGCTTGATCGACCTCCTGGCGGAAATGTTCATGCGCGGGATTGTGGATCGAAAGGGCCGAATACAGGAACTTCCGACCCACCGCGTGAGGAGGGGGGATCATTGTTTGGAGTTCGTCGTGGCATGGGGCGAAGAGACCTCCCCGGACGCCAATGTAGGAAATGACATCGTCGTCTCTGATGACGATATCGCCAACATCATAAGGACGAAGGGGGCGGTGTATTCCGCATGCAGGGTCCTTCTTCGAAACCTGAAACTCGGATTCCAGGACGTCCATAGGATATACATCGCAGGAGGATTCGGGAACTACATCGATACCGAGAGAGCGATAATCATTGGTCTACTGCCGGATCTGCCCTTCGAACGTTTCTTCTTCCTTGGAAACTCAGCTCTGGCAGGCGGGCGTCTGGCTCTCCTGTCGGATGAGAAGCGAACCAAGGCGAGGGCTGTCAGCGATTCGATGACATACATCGAGCTCAGCACGACGCAGGCATTCTTCGACGAGTTCTCATCATCCCTTTTTCTTCCTCATACTGACATCGAGCAGTTCCCGACCGTTCTGGGACTGATCCGCAGCTAGGGATATCCTTTCGCTGTTCTGCCACGAGTCATTCCAGGCACGAAAGGTCTTCCCACCTTGAGCACGATGCAAGGTTTATTATGGTCAAGTGAAAATTCGGGAAGTAATGAACTGGAAATGCCTTCCGACCTGCATAGGGTCTCTACCTCACTCTGATCCAAAGAAAGCAGTGGATCTGGTGCTGGGACAGAACGGTCTTCTGCCTTTCTGGCCGCAGCTCCCCTCCAGAGGTTTCAGCGAGAACATGTATGCGCAGTACTCCACGCATCTTCCAGGGATACACATCGACGGTGTGAAGAAGCGAATCATAGTCGATCTCAAGGATTACGACCCCGAGGAGTTCTATACGAATATTGTATCTGAGAACGTCGAGTACTTCTCGTGTCCCAGAGAATGTTTCAGCGGGTTCTATGAGTTCATTGACCGCCACATCCCTTCGGATGTCAAGACCGTGAAGGGTCAGGTCACGGGACCGATCAGCACGGGATTGCAGATTTTCGATTCTGAAGGGAGGCCGGCGATCTATGACGAGACCTATTGTGAGATAATTCGCAAGAACCTCAACATGATGGCTCGCTGGCAGGAGAACGTCCTGAGGTCGAAATTCCCCAACACCATCATGTTCATCGATGAACCCAGCCTGTCGTTACTGGGCACGCCGTTCGCAAGCATCTCTTGGGACGATGCCGGAAAATGGATCAACGAAGTCCTGTCCGGGCTCAAGAGTTGGAAGGCAGTCCACTGCTGCGGGAACACCGATTGGCCCAAACTGATGTCGACCGATATCGACATTCTCTCCTTTGACGCGTACAACTACGCTTACACGATCGCACTCTATCCTGATGAGGTCGAGCGGTTCCTGAAGCGAGGAGGCTCTCTCGCCTGGGGTGTCATCCCTAACAACGAAGACGAGCTCAAGGGCGAGACTGTGAACTCATTGATAGACCGGATGGAATCGGCGTTCAGGATGTTGACTGAAAAGGGAATAGATGCCGATGTTCTATTGAGAAATTCCCTCATTACGCCAGAATGCGGCCTCGGAGGTGTGGACGAGTTACTCAGCGGCAAGATATTTGAGACTCTTCTCGCCGTCTCTCAGGGGTTGAGGGACAAGAACGGTCTCGACGGCGGTCCCTAAAGGCTCTTCAGGAGCTTGGGCAGCCCGGATGATTCCTTCGGTCCAACGATCACTCTGAGCCCGGTGATCTCCTGGAGTTTCCCACTCATGCGTGAAAGCATGCCAGGGATGATGACTTCTCCTCTTTTCGACTTCTCCTTCGCGCCCGAATTCTCCAAGGCCTTGGCCACGATCTCAGCAGTAAGCTTCCCCGCGGCATACGCCGTCATCACCGACAGTCCTTCGGTATCCACGACCTGCAGCCAAGCGGGCATCTTGCTCTTCTCTATGTCACCGAGGACCGTGTAGTACGTGAGGGAGAAGTTCGTGGTGAATACAAGGGGCGAGAGCTCGTTAGGATTGTTTATCGGGTAGAGGTCTGGTTTCACCTGGATCGGCACCTGAGGATCGGTGAAGATGTTCTGTCT